>JAADFR010000137.1 GCA_013152755.1 Alphaproteobacteria bacterium | reverse complement strand
GGGGATTGTCGATGCCCGTAATAATCCGGTAGGGGATTTGCCGCAGGCGGCGCGGGCAGGCGGCATTACCATTTATCCCGGTCATGCGGTTGTCGGAACCAAAGGGTGGCGCGGCGAATAGTCTTACGGTTCGTCGGCAGATCCCAAAGAGGCACCAGCGGTTCTGTCTTCAGAGCTTTTACGCTTGGCAGAAGAAGACGGCCCGCCCCGTCATTTGTCCCCGTCCCATCATTTAGTTCCGCACCCTGTCGCAGGCAGTCCGCCAGATCAAAGCTGCCCCCTGCCGCCCCAATACAGATAACATTCTGGACATAGTCCCGCGGCACAAATGACTGGCTTAGGTCATCAAACTTCAGACTGCCGCCGGACTGAGAATGTAGATGGACCACCGGTGACCATCCGCCAGAGGTGGCCAGCACATCACAATTAAGGATCCTGCTCTCATGGCCCAGAATATTGGCCTCAAGGTCAATTGGCGCAATCATTGCCGCCCGGACGCCGCGCCGCCCTTTGGTTCCGACAACCGCATAACCGGGATAAATGGGAATGCCGCCTGCCCGCGCCGCCTGCGGCAAATCCCCTACCGGATTATTACGGGCATCGACAATCCCCACCACCTTGATACCTGCTGCCTTCAGGTCAAGGGCCGTCCGGTAAGCATCATCATTATTGGTGGCGACCAGAACGGCCTTTCCGGGCGCGACGCCGTAACGATTGACATAATGGCGCACCGCAGAAGCCAGCATCACTCCCGGGCGATCATTATCCGGAAAGACCAGAGGCCGCTCTATGGCCCCGGCCGCGATAATCACCCGCCCGGCCCGGATATGCCAGAAACGCTCTCTGGGCAGAGAAGTCCTGTCATTCTGCTTTAGGCCTCTATGATCCCGCAGCCGTTCCGAAACCGTCACCAGATTATCGTCATAATAGCCACTGGCCGTGGCCCGGACCAAGATCGTGACATTATCCATGGCCCGAAGCGCCTGTTCTGTCGCCAAAACCCAGTCAAGCGCTGGCTTGCCGTCCAGTTCTTCTCTTTCAAACAGCAGCGAACCGCCAAGGGCTGTGTCCTGCTCAACAAGGATCACCCTTTTGCCCATCTGTGCATTTACAAGGGCGGCGGCAAGACCGGCGGGACCAGCCCCGACAATCAGCACATCAGTGTGAGCATGACTGTAATCATAATCCTCAGGGTCCGCCATTTCCGGCACGGTGCCCAGCCCCGCCATTCTGCGAACCATAGGACTCCAGAATTTCCAGTCAGGCCATTTAAAAACCTTATAATAAAAACCCGCCACGAAAAAAGCTTTGGCCAGGCCCATAATCGCCAAAAGATCAAAGGACGCTGAAGGCCAGGCATTGACTGACCGGGCCGTCATGCCGTCATATATCTCTGCCATTGTGGCCAGAACATTGGGCTCTTCATAGGGCGGCATACCTATTTGCACGATGGCACCGGTCTCTTCCGCACCTGCGGCAAAGATCCCGCGCGGCCGGTGATATTTAAAACTGCGCCCTACGATCCGCACCCCATTCGCCATCAATGCCGACGCCAGCGTATCGCCCTCATAGCCCTGATAGGTCTTGCCATCAAAGCTGAAAGAAACCGTTTTTTTGTGATTAACCCGGCCAATGTTATTCAGGCGATGTGGATTGCTCATTCAGCCTGCCTCGTTTTCGCTTTGGGAACTTTGACTTTTAAGCAGACTGAAGGTCTCATCCATTTTATAAGTAGCATGAATCTTATGACTGACGCTGTCCCGCGCCATGTTGAACCATTGGCCACAGCCGTGAATATGCCCCCAACGTTCCAGTGAAACCCCCTTGACATTATCCCGCATGAAAAGATATTCCGCCCAGTCCCTGTCCGAAATATCCTGTGCCGGATTATCCTGAACATAAGGCCGCTGCACATGCGCCGGCCCACCATAAATATATTCCTCTTCCCCCCGCGCCCCGCACCAGGGACATATGATCTTCATCATTTAACTATCCTCTAATGAGATATTCCGGCGGCGCCCATCTCATCAATGAAGGCCCCGGTCTCAAACCGTTTAAGGCTGAACGCCTCGTTTAATTTATGAGGCTTGTCATGCGCCACTGTATGGGCCATCGTCCAGCCGCCTGCGGGGGTTGCCTTAAAGCCGCCCGTACCAAAACCGCAATTAATATACATCCCTTCAACCGGCGTATGGCCAATGATCGGTGAGCTGTCATGGACAATATCAACAATCCCCGCCCATTGCCGCATCAGCTTGACCCGACTGAGATTGGGGAATAGCTCAATCACTCCGGCAATCACATGTTCCAACGTACCCACATTGCCGCGCTGGGCATAGGACGGGTATAGGTCCAGTCCGCCGCCCATGACCAACTCCCCCTTGTCCGACTGGCTGATATAAACCCCAAGGGCCGGTGACATGACCGCCGCATCAAAGACAGGTTTTAAGGGTTCCGACACACAGGCCTGCAGGGCCATGGAACTTACCGGTAATCTAAAACCTGCCATATCTGCCAAGACACTGGAATGACCCGCCACGGCGATGGCGACCTTCTTTGTCCTGATGACCCCCCGTGATGTCTGCACCCCCTGCACGGCGCCCGCCTTGATATCAAAGCCGGTGACCGCGCATTGTTGGATGATGTCAACCCCAAGGCTATCTGCCGCCCGCGCATAGCCCCAGGCCACACCGTCATGGCGGGCCACACCGCCGCGCTTCTGCAATATGCCGCCCTTAATGGGGTAACGGGCTTCCGGGCCAACATTTATGCCGGGGGCAAGCTTGGCAACCTCTGCCACATTAATCCAGTCCGCATCAACCCCGTTCATATGCATGGCATTGATATTACGGCGCATGACTTCCACATCGTGGCGACTATGGAGCAAGGTCAGCATACCTGCCTGACGCAGCATCACATTGAAGTTCAGTTCCTGACTCATGCCTTCAAAAAGTTTCAGGGAAAAATCATAGAATGCGGCGCTTTCAGGAAACAGGTAATTAGACCGCACTACCGTCGTGTTACGGCCCGTATTGCCGCCGCCGATCCAGCCCGCTTCCAGCACCGCAACCTTGGCTATACCATGCTCTTTCGCCAGATAATAAGCCGTTGCCAGACCATGCCCGCCGCCGCCGATGACGACCACGTCATACTCAGCCTTAAGGTCAGGACTGCGCCAGGCCTGCGCCCAGCCTTCATGATGACTGACGGCATTTTTTACCAAAGACAGGGTGGAATAACGTTGCATGGAACCTCACAAATTTTCTACTGTCCATCAAACTATTCATAACTGTATAGTACGGTAATGCTATGAGTCAAGAAAGATATATACAATAGTGTATTTTTATTTGCGCTGGCGGAAAAAGTGATGATAATG
>JAADFR010000136.1 GCA_013152755.1 Alphaproteobacteria bacterium | reverse complement strand
CCAAGGATTTTGGTACGGCCCTGCTGGCGCCGACAAAAATTTATGTGAAAAGTACCCTTGCGGCCCTGAAAACCGGACATATCAGGGCGATCTCTCATATTACCGGCGGCGGTTTTGTGGAAAATATCCCGCGTATCCTGCCGCAAAATGTCAGTGCCCATGTGGAGGCCAGCGGTTGGTCTTTGCCGCCGGTTTTTGACTGGCTCCGGGAAGCGGGTAATCTTGCCCCGCTGGAAATGGCGCGGACATTTAATTGTGGCATTGGCCTTGTGCTGGTTGTTTCAGCGGACGGGGCAGAGGATGTGCGAAAAATATTCGAACAGATGGGGGAAACGGTCTATAGTCTTGGCCGGGTGGTTGAACGGTCAGGAAATGAACCGGCAACCATTGTTACGGGTGCCGCCGGAAGCTGGGGCTATACTGACCCTTGGCAGGCCCTTTCCGCCAATTGATGACAGGATTTTCCGATGCTTGACGTTGCCGTATTGATCTCAGGACGGGGCAGTAATCTGCAAGCGCTTATTGATGCCTGCGCCCAGCCGGATTTTCCGGCCCGTATTGTGGCGGTTATTTCAAATAATCCGGGGGCCGGGGGACTGGAACGGGCGAAGGCGGCCAATATTCCTACGGCTGTGGTCAACCACCGGGATTTTGAGGATAGAGAATCCTTTGAAAATGCCGTTGATGAGGAACTAAAGAATTTTAAGGCTAAATTTATTTGCCTTGCCGGATTTATGCGTATTCTAGATGGGCGTTTTGTTAACCGCTGGAAAGACCGGATACTTAATATCCATCCGTCTTTATTGCCGTCTTTCAAGGGATTGCATACGCAAGAGCGCGCTCTGGAGGCTGGGGTACGCTTTACCGGATGTACGGTTCATATTGTGCGGCCTGAAATGGATGACGGGCCAATTATCTTGCAGGCTGCTCTCGCGGTTGATCCGGAGGATGATGCGGATAATCTGTCGGCAAAGGTTCTGGAACTGGAGCATATTATCTATCCCGAGGCCCTGAAACTGATCGCCCTTGGCCGGGTGTCCATCAGCGGCAACAAGGCCATCATTGATAAAGCAACTTATCCTGACAAGGGGTTGATCAGTCCTGATCCTGTTTGATCAGGATAATTTCGCCGTCCTTCATGGCAAAGGCCAGTTCGCCGTGCTTTACCGCCAACGCCTGCTTGCCAAAAAGATCATAACGCCAACCTGACAAGGCGGGAATATCCGCATCATCACTTTCCGCCAGCTTTTCAAGGTCATCTACGGAGGCGATCAGCTTGGGGGCCACATTTTCATTCTGGCAAATAAGCTTGACTAATACTTTTAGCAGCTCCATCACCGGGTCCGTATTCTGGCTCGGGGGGCGGCGGCGGGATATTTCCGGCAGGCTGTCCTCGGGCAGGGCCAGAATATCTTTGATGACGGCAAGGACTTTCTGGCCGCTTTTGCTCTGGCTGAATTGAGGCGACAGACCCCGGATGCTGCCCAATGCATTGGCATGTTCGGGCCGGACGGCGGATACTTCCAGCAAGACTTCGTCGCGCATCACCCGGTTACGGGGCAGGTTGCGTCTCTGGGCTTCTTCTTCGCGCCATTCCGCCAAGGCACGGGCGAGGGCATTGAACCGGCGGTTACTGCTGCGGATTTTCAGACGCTTCCATGCATTCTCCGGCAGGATGATAAAGGTGTTCGGATTGGTCAGGTCGGCCATTTCCTCATCAAGCCACTGGCTGCGGCCTGTTTTCTGTAACTGGGCATCCAGTTTGCGGTATATGGTACGCAAGTGGGTCACATCGCCAAGGGCATAATCAATCTGACGCTGGGTCAGGGGCCGCCTTGACCAGTCGGTAATGCGGGTGCTTTTATCCAAAGTCGCCCCGGCCATGCTCATCACCAGCTTTTCATAGCCGATACTGTCACCATAGCCACAAACCATGGCCGCGACCTGAGAATCAAAAAGTGGTTTTGGCACAACGCCCTTTTCATTGACAAAAATTTCAATATCCTGCCGGGCGGCATGAAATATTTTCAATATATTCTCATCGGTCATCAGGTCGTAAAAGGGGGAAAGGTCAATGCCGGGGGCAAGGGGATCAATGGCGTGATATTCTTCCTCATTGGCCACCTGTATCAGGCAGAGCTTGGAATAATAGGTCTTGGTGCGCAGAAATTCGGTATCAACGGTGATATATTCTGATTTGGAAAGACGCGCGCACAGGGCAACTAACTCGTCATTGGTGGTAATTACGCTCATTATTTTTCTTTTCTGTTGTTTACGATCCGGCGCATAGTTTCCGGCCCCCGTAAAGAATAACTTGACAAGTGGGCAATAAAGCACAAAAACACCATGATTTACATATTAAAATTAGAAGATTGATTATGCACGAATATAGAACACATACTTGCGAAGCTTTGCGCGCGGAAAACGTGGGGGAGATTGTTCTCCTGTCCGGCTGGGTTCACCGGAAACGGGACCATGGCGGATTACTGTTTATTGACCTGCGTGACCATTATGGTTTGACCCAATGTGTGATTGATACGGATAATCCCAATTTTAATATGGCCGAAGACCTGCGGGCTGAATCCGTAATCCGGGTTAAGGGCAAGGTAGTGTCGCGGACAGAAGACACCATCAATGAAAATCTGCCTACCGGACATGTGGAATTGATCATTGAGGAACTTGACCTGCTTTCCGCCGCCGCAGAGCTGCCTTTGCCGGTATTTGGCGAACAGGACTATCCGGAGGATATTCGGCTGACTTATCGCTTTCTTGATCTGCGCCGGGAAAGACTCCACAGAAATATCGTTCTGCGCTCTGACGTGATTTCCAGCATCCGCCGCCGTATGGTTGAGTTGAATTTCAGGGAATATCAAACCCCAATTCTAACCGCCAGTTCCCCGGAGGGCGCGCGGGATTTTCTGGTGCCGAGCCGTCTGCATCCCGGTAAATTCTATGCCCTGCCGCAAGCACCGCAACAGTTCAAGCAGTTGTTGATGATCGCGGGTTTTGACCGTTATTTTCAGATTGCGCCCTGTTTCCGGGATGAGGATGCCCGGGCAGACCGCTCACCGGGGGAATTTTATCAGCTTGATGTGGAAATGTCGTTCGTCACCCAGGAAGATGTGTTCGCCGCCCTTGAGCCTTTGATGATTGGCCTGTTTGAAGAATTTACCACCAAGAAAGTCACCCAGTCGCCGTTCCCGCGCATTGCGTTCAAGGACAGCATGCTGAAATACGGCAATGACAAGCCGGACCTGCGCAATCCTGTGGAAATCAGCGATGTGACGGAAGTTTTCCGGGGATCCGGATTTGGTATCTTTGCTGGGGCTGTTGAAAAAGGTGCTGTTGTGCGCGCCATTCCAGCACCGGGGGCTGGCGGCGCGAAAGCCCGCAGTTTCTTTGACAAGATGAATGACT
>JAADFR010000135.1:6415-39415 GCA_013152755.1 Alphaproteobacteria bacterium | reverse complement strand
AGGCATCCGGTGCATTATCACGGATGCCTTCGCCAACGGCTTTCATTACTTTCAGGTTGATGCCCAGAAGGTCATCCCGGCTCATGCCCGGCTTGCGGGGGACACCGGCGGTGACAATCACCACATCGGCGCCCTTGATGTCCGCATAGTCATTGGCCCCGCTCATGGCCGCATCATAGCCCTCTATGGTGGAGGACTGCGCCAGATCAAGGGCCTTGCCCTGGGGCAGGCCTTCCGCGATGTCGAAGATGACCACATCTCCCAATTCTTTAAGTCCTGCCAGATGGGCCAATGTGCCACCGATTTGACCGCCGCCGATGAGCGCAATCTTTTTACGTGCCATGATGTTTTCACTCCTGAATTAATTGTTTAGAATAAACTTAGAAAATTCCGTTTTTACATAAGGTTTACCGATCGGTACATAAACTGCCTTTTTTGCATCCCCTCCTGTGGATGTAGCGCGAAAATGCGGCCCGCGCAACAGTTTCTGTCACATTTTACCAGATAAACGCCATATTTTTTGCACTGCGAAAACCCGGTTAATATTATCCAACGGTTAATACGCCCTTTCCCTCAGTTAACCATAACGAAAAAGACGCTATACGGCAGACCCTAATATAACTTTAAGATTTTAAAAATAGATGCTTAAACAGCATGGCCCCGGGCCAGATAGTCCTGGCTTTGCATTTCGATCAGGCGCGATACAGTGCGTTGAAACTCGAAATTACCATGGCCCTCGGGATAGAGGTCCGACGGGGCCACCTCCGCGCAACAGAGAAAATTGACATTATTCTCATATAATACATCAATGAAGGTCACAAAGCGTTTTGCCTCATTGCGCATTGACGGGCCAAGGCAGGGAATACCGACCATAATCACCGTATGAAACTGCCAGGCGATCTCCAGATAATCCGCAGCCCCCAAAGCCGCCCCGCAGAGTTTCTTGAAAGAAAATACCGCAACCCCCTTGTCTGCCACTGGCACATGGATCGTTCGTCCCTGTACGGTCAAATCCACAGGCCCCACTTTGGACCGGTCCGCGACCTCATGATCGGTCATCTGCCAAAAGGCTTTCGACAAGGCCTTGGTCGCCGCCTCCCCTAGCGGATGATAATAGACTTTGATGCCCTTCATACGTTCCATACGGTAATCTATCGGGCCGTTCAGGCTGACCACATCCAGCTTTTCGGTGATCATATCAATGGTCGGCAGAAACAGCTCCCGGTTCAGGCCGCCCAGATACAGATCAGCAGGCGGACGGTTGGAGGTCAGCACCATGACCACCCCAAGGTCCAGAAGGTGCCTGAACAGACGGCCAAGGATCATGGCATCGGTCACGTCAGTTATCTGAAACTCATCAAAACACAACAGCAGGCTGCTTTTTGAGATTTTATCGGCCAGCGGCGGGATTGGGTCATCCTCGTCAGTGCCGTGAAGCTCTATGCGGTCCGCCGAACTCATGTACCGCCATTCATGCATGGCTTTATGAATTTCCAACATGAAGCTGTGAAAATGCACCCGCCTTTTGGCCGCAAGCGGCATGGCCGCGAAAAATAAGTCCATGATCATGGACTTGCCCCGCCCCACATCGCCGTGTACATACAGGCCCCTGGGGAAAGTCACATTCTTACGGGATTTAAGCAGGCGGCCTAAAAGACCTTTCTTGCCGGGCAGCTTTTCCTCATAACCAATCAGCTCATTATGGAGGTTTTGCAATTTCTCCATAATAGCCAACTGATGACTGTCAGGCCTCAGCTCGCCATCGGCCAGCATACGCCTGTATCGACTTAAAGGATCAGACAAAATAAATATTCACTACTTAAATTATAAAAAAACCAGTCATAGGCATTAAAGCCCCTGAAATCCACCATATTCTATATTCACTTTTACCGGCCCCTGATATATCATATTAGATAAAGAAGATTTAAGGGAGGGTCAAAATTATGAATAAATATGAAATAACACTCTATAATCAGATTGTCCGTGATCTGGTCAATGACAACAAAAGCCACCATCATTATGATTCCGGCTGGGCAGATCAAAGGTTCGTGCAAATCGGCGCCCGCAGCGAAGATGATGCCAAAAGAGCCATCCATCGGCGCTATCCCGAACAAAAGGGCTTTGTCATCGTGGATGTGTCTGAAATACCGGGATTTGAATAGGCAAGGTAATAAATTCTTCACACTTTTGGCTGATAACCAAAAGATGGAGAATTTCCGGCATTTCCACAAATATATCAGGGGCTGTTAACCATAACAATTGCAAATGAACCACGAATACAATACAAGCAATGTATTGGGAGTAGTATAATGTTAAAGATTTCAAAAGTTTTTTTCGCGGGCCTGTTGTTACTGGCCTCATTTGCATATACGGCATCAGCCGGCGTTGTCCTGATCACCGACAGAACATCACTGGGCGGTACTGATTATTATGACTGGGCCTTGTTGGGCGGCACCGCGACGCCTATTCCAAGCGGCACTGTCGTTACCTCAAATAATGGCCTTCAGGCAACCCTTTCCATCCCTAGCGGCGATATGGTCAAAACGGATCAGCAGCCTTGGCTTGGAAATTTTTCAAATAATACGCCATTGTTATCAACCAATGGCAACAGCGGTCCTCTAACCGTTGATTTTAATGGCCTTGTCAGCGGGGCAGGCGCGCAAATCCAATGGGATGCTTACGGCGCCTTCACCGCCGAAATTAAGGCTTTTGACAACCTCGGCGGCCTTTTGGCCTCCTATTTCCTTGACGGCAGCAGCACCTCCGTCAGCGATAACTCGGCAATTTTCATTGGTCTTCTGAGCGACAGCCTGAATATCGCCATGTTGACCTTCAATGTGACCAACAGTCGGGGCTTTGTCATAAACCAGCTTGATGTGACCACGTCAACACCGCAACAGCAACAACAGCCCTCGACGCCGACTTTACAGGTCCCGGAACCCGGAATTTTCGTTCTTTTCGGCCTTGGTCTATTGGCAATGTTTTACCGCCGGAGAATTTTATTCATTGTGTAAAATTAATGCCAAAACTGTCAGCTTTCTTTACAGTTTCTGCAAAGGATAATATTGATAACATCCAGAAAAGGTTGCTTTTCCGCCAACTTCATTGAATTGGCATGCCCCTTGCTTAGAGTTTTATAGTATTTGAACCAGAGTAGTATAAAGAAAGCACGTCTATCATGTTTATAAAGAAAATAATTTCAGTATTATTTATTTCACTGTGGCTTGTCAGCGCGACCTCAATCGCAAATGCAACAGTCATATCCTATAATAACCGCGTGACCTTTGAAGCCACCTTAACAAACATCCTCACCGATGATTTCAATAGTCCAGCATATTCGATTGTTAACAGTGCCATAAGCATGAAAAACCTGTCCGCAGGATCAATCGGCTATGAAAGCACTTTCTTCAGTGCTCCTGATCTTAACATTGTTAGTACCCAGCAATTATGCTGGGGGTGTAACGGGACTGGACAAATTATACTGGACGGAACGACCATAGGTTCAAATGTTGGTATATTCGGCTTTGGACTGGATATCACAAGCAATAATTTCTCATCGTCCTATACGGCATTCGTTACATATGGTGATGGGTCGACGCAGAATTTTGGTTTGGGGCTAGGTGGAACTTTTTTTGGCCTTACCTCAACAAGTCTGATTAAACAGGTGCATTTTGGCCTGCCCAACGGGGGGGCAAAAAATAACGGGTCTTTTCGGGTTGATAATGTTACCATCGGCAACAGCATGAACGAAGTGCCGGAACCGGCTCCAATGGCACTATTGGGATTAGGCCTGCTCGGACTTTTAGCGGTAAGAAAACGTCACCAAAGTTAAATACAAAAATAAGTAAAATAGAGCGGTACTGGAAAGTACCGCTCTATTTTTATCTACTGGGCTTCCTGAAATTTTAGATGTCCAGAACAACATCACCCCTGACGTTCAACCATCATCTTTTTGATTTCGGCAATGGCCTTGGCCGGGTTCAGCCCCTTGGGGCAGGTATTGGTGCAATTCATGATCGTGTGGCAACGATAAAGCCGGAACGGATCTTCCAGATCATCCAGTCGTTCGCCCGTGGCCTCGTCCCGGCTGTCAATCAACCAGCGATAGGCTTGCAACAACACCGCAGGGCCGAGATATTTATCACTGTTCCACCAATAGCTGGGACAGCTTGTGGAACAGCTGGCGCACAGCACACATTCATACAGGCCGTCCAGCTTGGCCCGGTCTTCCGGGCTTTGCAGGCGTTCGGCCCCGCTGGGCGTCGGGCTGACGGTCTGCATCCATGGCTTGATGGACGAATATTGAGCGTAAAAATGGGTCAGGTCGGTGACCAGATCCTTGACCACCTCCATATGAGGCAGGGGATAGATATTGATGTCGCCCTTGATCTCGTCATTGGCCTTTGTGCAGGCCAGCGTATTAGTGCCCGCCACATTCATGGCGCAAGAGCCGCAAACGCCCTCCCGGCAGGACCGGCGAAAGGTCAGGGTTGGGTCAATCTCATTCTTGATCTTGATCAGCCCATCCAGCACCATGGGGCCGCATTTGTCCATATCCACCTCATAGGTGTCAACGCGCGGGTTTTCCCCGTCGTCCTCATTCCAGCGATAGATATTAAACTTGCGAACATTGGTTGCCCCGTCCGCCGCTTTGAAATATTTTCCCTTTTTCACCTTGGAATTTGCGGGAAGTCTGAATTCAGCCATGTCTGGTGTCCCTTAATAAATCTGTTCTAATAAACCCGGGCTTTAGGTTTGATATAATCAATTTCATCGGTCAGCGTATAATCATGTACCGGGCGATAGTCGATGCGGATTTTACCATTCTCCAACCAGGCGGCGGTATGTTTCATCCATTCGTCATCATTACGGTCCGGATAATCTTCGCGCGCATGGGCGCCCCGGCTCTCATGTCGGTTGGCCGCACAATGCATGGTAGTCACCGCATGCATCAGAAGATTTTCAAGCTCCAGTGTCTCAATCAGATCACTGTTCCAGATCAGCGACCGATCGGTGGTTTTCACATCACCGAGCATGGCGTAAATCTCGTCAATGCCCGCAACGCCCTCATCCAGAACATCCTGTTGACGAAAAACAGCGCAATGGCCCTGCATCATGCGCTGCATCTTGTCGCGGATGACGGCGGTTGACGTATTGCCATCTGCGGTCCGGTATTTCTCCAGCCGGGAAAGGGCCAGATCAGCATGATCATCGGGCAACGCGCTATGAGGGGTCATGGGTTTGACCACATCGGCCACCCGGTGGGCCGCCGCACGGCCAAAGACCACAAGGTCAATCAGGCTGTTGGACCCAAGACGGTTGGCGCCATGCACAGACACACAGGCCGCCTCACCCACCGCCATCAGACCGGACACGACCCGGTCCGGATCATCTGCCGTGGGGTTCAGGACTTCACCGTGATAATTACACGGAATACCGCCCATATTATAATGGGCCGTTGGCACTACGGGGATGGGTTGCTTATTCACATCAACCCCGGCAAAGATACGCGCTGATTCCGAAATACCCGGCAGACGTTCCGCCAAAATTTCAGGTGACAGATGGTCCAGATGCAGGAAGATATGGTCTTTATGCTCGCCGACACCGCGGCCTTCGCTGATCTCCACGGACATGGCCCGGCTGACCACATCGCGGGAAGCAAGGTCTTTGGCCGACGGCGCATAACGCTCCATAAACCGTTCGCCCTCTGAATTAACCAGATAGCCACCTTCGCCGCGCGCACCTTCGGTAATCAATACCCCCGCGCCGTAAACCCCGGTGGGATGGAATTGGACAAATTCGAGATCCTGCAAGGGCAGACCGGCCCGCTGAACCATACCGCCGCCGTCACCGGTGCAGGTATGGGCGGAGGTGGCCGAAAAGTAAGTCCGGTTATAACCACCCGTGGCCAGAACCGTCATATGGGACCGGAACCGGTGCAGCTTGCCCGTATTCATATCAAGGCAAATCACACCCCGACATTCGCCGTCCACCATGATCAGATCAATGGCGAAAAATTCCACATAGAAATCCGTGTCATATTTCAGGGATTGCTGATAAAGCGAATGAAGCATGGCGTGGCCGGTACGGTCGGCGGCAGCACAGGTGCGCTGGGCCGGATCGCCCTCACCAAATTCGGTGGTCATACCGCCAAAGGGCCGTTGATAAATCTTGCCGTCTTCGGTACGGGAAAAAGGTACGCCCATATGCTCCAGTTCATAAACCGCATCCGGGGCCTGACGCACCATATATTCGATGGCATCCTGATCGCCGAGCCAGTCAGAGCCCTTAACCGTGTCATACATATGCCACTGCCATTTATCCGGCCCCATATTGCCTAGCGACGCCGCGATACCGCCCTGGGCCGCAACCGTGTGGGACCGGGTGGGAAATACCTTGGAAATACAGGCTGTTTTCAGACCGCTTTCCGCAATGCCCATAGCCGCCCGCAGGCCCGCGCCGCCAGCGCCAATCACAATGGCATCATAAACGTGATCAATTAATTCATATGTCTTGCTCATCTGTATGTGCCTTACAATGCAATTTTAAGAACGGAAAAAATGGACGCCACCGCAATCACGGCGCAGCCGAACAGGATGGTGAACTGGCAAAAAACCTTCATGCCGCCGCCGTGGACATAATCCTCAACCACCGCCTGCAAGCCAAGGCGCAGGTGATACAGGCCAATGACAATATAAAGCAGCAACAGAATAGCCGAAACCGGGGACGCCAGCCACGCCCGGACGGTGAAATAATCCGCATGGGTCATCTGTACGATAGAGGCCACAAACCAGATGGTCAGCGGGATCAAAGCCACCGCCGCAATCTTTTGCATCCACCATTCCTCGGCACCACTTCGGGCGGAACCAAGGCCGCGTACTTTGCTAATCGGGGTATTCATATCCATGTCTTGATCCTCCCTATATCAAACCGTAGCCAATGACCCAGGACAGGGCCGTGAGCACCGCCGCCCCCAGAAACACCAGCATGTTGGTCCGGGCGGTGGTTTCCACTTCAAAGCCCATGCCCATATCCCAGAATAAATGCCGCACCCCGTTACAGAGATGCAACATCAGCGACAGGGTAAAACCCATCAGAAAAATCTTGCCGACGATACTGCCCATAAAGGTCAGAAACTGATCATAAGCCTCCGGCCCGGACGCCAGCGCGATCAGCCACCAGGCCAGAAACAATGTTCCCGCGCCAAGAGCCACACCCGATGCCCGGTGCAGAATGGACAGGGTCATATGCGGACCCCATTTATATATCTGGAGATGCGGCGAGGTAGGCCGCTTTGTGGTTGCCATACTCAGTTCCCTCTTCATATAACGGCGCAAAAAGTATTTTTACGCAGACCCAATATATAGTTATCCTTAAAACGATTGTGACCACAGGGCAAGGAATAGATTGAAAAAATTTATTTCTGCATCCTTTTGGGCATCAGCAGCCACAGGTCAATATCCAGCAATACCGCCGGGTCATATTTTCCGTCATCCATTATACTGGTAAAATCCTCCGGCGTCTTGTCCTTGAGCGCCACCAACCTGCACCGCAGTGCCGCCAGATCATCCCGGCCCGCAATTTCCGCCTTGTCCAGCACTTCTGACCAGCCATAAACCGTATCCCCGGCGATGCAGGGATTCACATGGCGGCCCCCATTGATGGCCAGAATAGTCTGACCATTGCCAAGGCCGTTAAAGCTCAAACCCCGAACCAGTGAAATCACATGACCGCCGTACACAATCCGCTCCCCCAGACGCCCGTCCTTCATGGCATGAAGATTGAAATGAACCTTGGCCGTATTCTGATAGAGTCGTGTGGCCAGCATATGACCCTCGGCCTCCACCGTCATACCGTCCACATGGCTGATCTTTTCGCCAATGTCATAATCTTCCCAATAATAGGCTGACCCGGCATGACGGGCGTCATAATTCTTATACTGCAGGCCCTCCGGCACGATCAAATTCTCCGGCGCGACAACATCGGGCAAATCAGGAATGACCGTTTCCGGGGCTGGGCTTGCGCTATCCCGCTTGTTAACCATGACCCAGCGCACATAGTCCAGCACCTCCTCACCCCGCTGATTGACGCCGCTGGTGCGCACGTAAACATTGCCCGTCCGGCCATTGGAATTTTCTTTCAGGCCGATGACCTTGCTGGTCGCGCTCAGGGTATCCCCGGCATAGACCGGGCGCAAAAATCTGCAATCTGCATAGCCCAGATTGGCCACCGCATTGATGGAAATATCCGGCACCGTCTTGCCAAAAACAATATGAAAGGTCAGCATATTATCTACCGGCGCGCGCGGCAGGCCGGACGCGCGGGCAAATTCATCGGAAGATTGCAGAGCAAAGCGCATGCCGTACAGAGCAGAATAGAGGCTCACATCCCCCACCGTCACCGTGCGCGGTGTGGCATGGGTGATCACCTGCCCAAGGGTGAAATCCTCAAAATAATTACCGTCATTTTTCTTACTCATTCATCCCTCCAGCTTTGTAATGGCATCCGCCAAAGTGACCAGACGGCGGGCATTTTCCACATGCAGGTTTTCAATCAGCTTGCCGTCCAGCAAGACCACACCCTGACCCGCCGCTTCGGCCTCCCCAAAAGCCTCAATTATCCGCCGGGAAAAATCCAGCTCATCGGCGCTTGGCCCAAAGACCTCATTGGCCCCGGCCAGCTGTTTGGGATGGATCAGCGTTTTGCCGTCAAAGCCAAATTCCAGCCCCTGCTGGCAGCTGGCGCGGTAACCCGCCTCATCATTCAGGTCCAGATAAACCCCGTCCAATATATCAATATTCTCCGCCCGCGCCGCCAGCAGGCATAGGCCCAGACTGGTCACCACCGGCAGGCGCATTTCTGTATGATGGGCATGTAAATCCTTGACCAGATCACTGGTGCCCATGACAAAACAGGTCAAACGGTCAGTGCTGGCAGCGATTTCTGCGGCCCGTAACATGGCGTATGGCGTTTCCATCATGCACCAGATTTTGGTCTTGTCCGGCGCGCCGTATTTGACCATCATTTCCTCGGCCTGCCTGACCATCTGTGCGGATTCTACCTTGGGCAGAAGGATCGCATCCGGTCCCGCCGTACAGGCCGCCGCCATATCATCCGCGCCCCACGGACTATCCAGCCCATTGATGCGAATGACAAGTTCCCGCGCCCCGTAACCGCCTTCTTTCACCGCCGCCGCGACCAGTTCGCGGGCCTCTTCCTTGGCCGCCACGGCCACCGCATCCTCAAGGTCCAGAATAAGACCATCCGCCGCCAGCGTCCTGGCCTTTTCCAAAGCGCGCGGGTTAGAACCGGGCATATATAAAACACTACGTCGCGGTCTGATCTGGTCACTCATGGGCAGTATCCTCACTATTCTTGATATATTATTTCACATTAAGCCGTTCGTTTATATATAATATTGCGCCGCATGACAAGATGCTGCGTTGCAATATAAGTTAAGATGTAAAATCATATTGATTTAAGATGGAAGAGTCTCCATCATGGAAAAAACATCAAGGGATAATTTTATATGACCAGCCTAATTAAAACCACCGTCCTCAGCCTTATTACAGTTTTTTTCATAACCTCCGCCCATGCCCAATTCTTGTCCGAACAGGACAGGGCGCAGATTATGGCTCTGAAAAAAACCGCCCTCTCCTCTAACCTCGCCTACGAGATTGACGAGTCGCTGACCACGGAGGTCGGGCCACGCCGGGTGGGCACGCCGGGAGACAAGCTTGGGGTTGACTGGGCGGTGGCCAAGATGAAACAGCTTGGCTTTGACAAGGTCTGGACCGAAGACGTCACCCATTACGTCTGGCACAGGGGCACCATAGAGGCCCGTATTCTGGCCCCTTTTCCCCAAAAGATGGTGGCCATTGCCCTCGGCGGCAGTGTGGGCACCCCCAAAAGCGGCCTTAACGCCGAAGTGGTGGAATTTGCCAATTTTGCCGCGCTCAAAGCCGCCGCACCGGGCAGCCTTGACGGCAAGATCGCCTATATTTCCTACCGTATGGAGCGCAAGATTAACGGCGCAGGCTACCGGCCAGCTGTTATAAGCCGGGGCGCCGGTCCCAGTGTCGCCGCCAGCAAGGGGGCTCTTGCCCTGATCATCCGCTCTGTGGGTACTGATAACAATCGCCTTGGTCATACGGGTGGGCTGCGTTACAAGGACGGCATTGCCAAAATTCCCGCCGCCGCCCTGTCCAACCCCGACGCGGACCTGCTGTCCAATCAGATCAGGCGCGGCAAGCCGGTCAAGGTCTTCCTGAAACTGACCGCCGAACGCCGGGATGATACCCCGGTCATCACCCATAATGTTATCGGTGAGGTCACAGGCCGCACCCATCCGAATGAATATGTGGTCATGGGCGCCCATCTGGACAGTTGGGACGTGGGCACCGGGGCCGTGGATGATGGTATCGGCGTGGCTATCACTCTCGCCGCCGCCCATTATATTGCCAACCTGCCTGAGCGACCAAAACGCACCATCCGGGTGATCCTGTTTGCCGCCGAGGAAGTGGGCCTTGTCGGCGCAGAAGAATATGTCCGGAAACATGAAGATAATATGGTCAATCACATGATTGGCGCAGAGTGGGATTTCGGCACCGGACGGATTTATGAAATGACCCCCGGCGTTGGTCCCTCTGCCCTGAATGCGGTACGTGCATTGGCCGATCTTCTGGCCCCGCTCGGCGTTTCCCTAAGCCCGAAAAATACCGCCAAGGGACAGTCCGACATGAGCGCGCTGGGCAACAAGGGTATGCCCGCCATCAATTTCGAGCCGGATGGCATGGACTATTTCGACTATCACCATACGCAGAATGATACGCTGGACAAAGTGGATGCGGAGGCCCTGAAACAGAACACCGCTGTCTATGTCATCTACAGCTATTTCGCCGCCCAGTCCGAGGTTGATTTCAGGAAGTAATTTGACCGAAATACATCACCATAAAGGCCAATGCCATTGCGGAAATATAAGTTTTATATTTGAGACTACTATTGACGTTCCTGAAATGGCCCTTCGACGATGCGGTTGCAGTTTTTGCCGGAAACAGGGAGGGCGTTACACCAGCGACCCGAACGGCAAGCTATCCATAAAAATTTCTGATGCAGACAATATCAACCGCTATAATTTTGGTCATAAAACCGCCGATTTCATCAACTGTACTATTTGTGGGGGCCTGCCCTTTTTTACCTCGGAGATTAACGGGAACAGCTTTGCGGTGATCAATGTAAACTGTCTGGACAAGGTTGACCAGCTTACAGAGAATGATACCCTGCTCAGTTCCAATACGGAAACCAAAGAACATCGCCTTGCCCGTCGTAAGAAAAACTGGATTGGCAACGTCACATATAAATAAATAAGAGTGGATCCCGTGGACCCACTCTTAAATTTACTGACAACGCTACTACCAACCGCATTTACGGTCTTTATTCTGTTCGTCCAGCCATACTTTCAGCGGGGCGAAATATTCCAGTACGGCGCTGCCGTCCATCTGGCGGGTGCCGGTGAAGGCTTCCAAGGCATCGGGCCAGGGCTTACTTGCCCCCATTTCCAGCATGGCATTAAGTTTCTTGCCAACCTCCTTGTTGCCGTAAATAGTACAGCGGCTCAGCGGGCCATCATATCCGGCCTGCGCGCAGGCGGCCTTGTGGAACTGGAACTGCAGGATATGAGCGAGGAAATAACGCATATAGGGCGTATTGCCCGGAATATGATATTTCGCCCCCGGATCAAAGGCGTTCGCATCGCGCGCCACCGGTGGCCGGATGCCCTGATATTTCAGGCGCAGGTCCCACCAGCCTTGGTTATAAGTCTCCGGCGTAAGCTCCCCGTTAAACACCTGCCAGCGCCATTGGTCCACCATCAGGCCAAAGGGCAGGAATGCCACCTTGTCCAGAGCCCGGCGCATGAGCAATCCAATGTCGCCCTCTGGTCCCGGCACCTTGTCGATCAGGCCAAGCTGTTTTAAGTAATCCGGGGTAATACTAAGCGCGATGGCATCGCCGATGGCCTCATGAAAGCCGTCATTGGCCCCGTTCTGATGGAGCGTGCTTTGGTTTTGATAGGCCCGTTGATAGAAGTTATGCCCGAGCTCATGATGAATGGTTTTAAAATCCTCCGCATTGATCTTGGTACACATTTTAATGCGGACATCATCCTTACTGTCAATGTCCCACGCGCTGGCATGACATTGAACTTCCCGGTCGCGGGGTTTGGTGATCAGGGACCGTTCCCAGAAAGTTTCGGGCAGCGGATCAAGGCCCAGCGAGGTGAAAAACTGCTCGCCGGTTTTCACCATCTTGACCTCGTCATAGCCCTTTTCTTTTAAGGCCGCGGTGAGGTCATAACCAATGCGGCTGCCTTCGGGCGCAACAAGTTCATATATGTTGCCCCATTGCTGGGCCCACATATTACCCAACAAGTGCGCCGGAATCGGTTGGTCCAGCGGCACAATATCATCGCCATATTTCTCATTCAGCTTGGCCCGCACATGACATTGCAGGCTGTCATAAAGCGGCTTTACCTGATCCCACAGGCGATCGGCTTCTTTGCGGAAATCATCGGCGGGCATATCATATCCTGCGCGCCACATATAACCCACATCACTATAGCCAAGCTCCTTGGCTCCCTTGTTGGCAATAGCCACCATGCGAGCATATTTATCCTTCATGGCCGGAGAGATGGTCCGCCAGGCTTCCCAGGCTTTCAGCAGTTCCGCCGGGTCACGGGACTCGGCCATCACATCTTCCAACTGGCCCAGGGTGCGGCCCTCTGGCCCCTTGCCCGTGGCATACATGCTGTCCAGATCAGCGGAAATAGTGGCCAGTTCCTTATTTTCCGCCACATTGGTCGGCGCGGGCAGGGTAATGCCCAGCTTGATCATTTCCATCTTGCGCCGCAAAACCGGATCAAGCTTCAGGTCATTGAACTGTTTGGCTTGCGTGGCGTATTTCACCGCCAGCGCCGTCATATCGCCGCCCACCTTGGCCGCCATGGCGTTGGTGTCCACGGTCATGAAATTGGCCTGAACCCAGAATACCTGGGCGGCAAATTCATTTTTCTCGGCAAAATCTGCTTCCACCGCATCAACAAAGGCCTTGGCCTTTGCCGGGGTAACGATTTTCACGTCCTTGTCCGTTTCAACGCTAATGTTACATCCGGCCAGCATAAGCGCAATTACCAGAATACTTGTCTTTCCAATCATAATAAAACTCCCTTGAATTATTTTGTCTGTTTATGGTTTTTGGCGGCGGCAATATAAGCCTTCACCTGTTCTTCCAGTATGTCCAGCGGCATGGCCCCCCGTGTCAGGATGACGTCATGGAAGGCCCGCAAGTCAAAATCCTTGCCCAAGGCCTTTTTAGCCATATCCCGCAATTCCAGAATTTTCAGCATGCCCATTTTATAGGCCAGCGCCTGTCCCGGCCAGACCATATAGCGTTCAATCTCCGCCACCACATCGCTCATGGCATAGCCCGTATTGCGGAACATATAATCTATGGCCTTCTCGCGGGACCATTTCTTATAATGCAGGCCCGTATCCACCACCAACCGTACAGCGCGGAATAATTCTGCTTGCAAACGGCCAATGTCATCAAAGCTGTTGTCCTGTAGCCCCAAGTCCTTGGCCAGCCGTTCGGAATAGAGCGCCCAGCCTTCTATGTAAGCCGTATAGCCGCCGAATTTGCGGAACATGGGGATGTCTTTCAGCTCTTGGGCAATGGCGATTTGAAAATGATGGCCGGGAACCGCCTCATGATAGGCCAGCGTGCGCATGCCGTATTTCGGGGTCGCCTTGATGTCATAAAGATTGGCCCAGAAAATGCCGGGGCGCGAGCCGTCCAGCGCCGGGCCGGAATAATAAGCACCGGGCGCGGATTTTTCCGAAAATTTCGGCACCCGCCGTACTTCAACCCCCATTTTGGGCACCACATTGAATACATCCCGCACCCGAGCGTTCACTTCCTCTATGATGGTGCCGTAATCTTTCAATATCTGAGCGCGGCCCTCGTCATCATCGCTGTAATAAAAGCGGTCTTCCTTGGCCATATCCTGTATCAGAACTTCGAAACCTTTGGTGGTGTCATAGCCCTCTTTTTTCAGGATGAACATGATCTCACCCTGTATGCGGGCCACTTCGCTCAGGCCAAGGGCATGAATCTGGGCCGCCGTCATATTGGTGGTGGTGCTTTCGTGGATTTTTGCCTGATAATAGTTATCACCGTCAGGCAGTTTCCAGACACCCGCATCATTGCTGGCGATCTTTTCCTGCGCCTTTAAAAAACCGAGCATCCCATCATAGGCTGGATAGACCGTTTGTTTAATAGCCGCCTCTGCCTTGGCATAGAGAGTATCCTTGGCCTTATCATCAATGTCTTTTAGCTCAGCTACTTTGCTGGCGAATGTCTTATAGAGAATATTGTCCTTTGGGGCCTGTTTGGTGAAGGCCTCATTGGCGGCTATTACTTTACCAAGCAGAGATTTGGGCAGGATAATACCTTTTTCCTGCTGAACCTTCATGCGCGCCAGTATGTCGTCGAACTGTGCCTTTACCCCGTAAAGACGGGCAATATAATCCTCGGCTTCCTCAGCTGAATTTATCTGGTGATAGCCATTCATAAACAGCGGATAGTCGTTCATCAGGCCGTCCAGCTGAGTAATGCTATAGCCATGAAAGCGGTATTTATCCAAGGCAAAATCATTTTCCATCTGCCAGGCCATAAGTCGGGCTGACAGCCGTTCATCGGCGTCCAGTTTTTTCACATCATAGCTTTTCAGCAGATCATAATTATGATGCTCCAGCACCATATTCTTTTCTTCATGGGCCAGTGAACGGTCATCAAGTTTATTATGGCGCCATTTCTTGCCCTGCTGTTCCATAAAGCGGGTATCGGTCAGGTTTTCCGGGGAATCCATCAGGTTTTCTTCAAAAACCTGCTGAAAGAAATCATTGATTTCAACAGGGGCCTTATCAATGGCAAAGGCGGCAGCACTGCTCATCAGCGTGACAACCGCACCGGCAATAATTTTATGTTTAAATGATGTGAAACTAGACAATGTTAGTCCTCCTTAATTGCAACGCGCAGACGTTAGCAAATGGGCGGGAATTGTCCTATAAAAAACACCGTAAAAAAACAAATAAAGCGGCAGATACGCTATATCTACCGCTTTATAAAATTATCTTCTGATCAAGGGCCAGAAATCGAAATATTCGATCAGCCTTTTTTCAGATAATCATTGCATAGCTTTTCGGCAATCTGAATCGCATTCAGGGCCGCACCCTTCAGCAGATTGTCAGACACACACCACAGGTTGATCCCGTTTTTCACGGTCACATCGCGGCGTATACGGCTGATATAGGTGGCAAATTCCCCGGCACAGTCCACCGGCGTGATATAGCCGCCGTCCTCGCGCTTATCCACCACCATTATGCCCGGTGCGGCGCGCAGAAGGTCATATATCTCCGCCTCATCCACCGGATTTTTAAACTCGATATTGATCGATTCTGAATGGCCAAGGAACACCGGAACCCGCACGCAGGTGGCGGTCAGGCGAATATTCGGATCAAGGATTTTGGCGGTCTCGGCCACCATTTTCCATTCTTCCTTGGTATCGCCGCTGTCCATGAACACGTCAATATGGGGGATCACGTTAAAGGCAATCTGTTTGGGGTATACTTCCGGCTCCACCGGGTCATTGACAAAAATCGCCCGGGTCTGACTCCAAAGTTCATCCATGCCGGCGCGGCCACTGCCCGATACGGACTGATAAGTTGAAACCACCACCCGCTTGATTTTGGCATAGTCATGGAGTGGCTTTAAAGCCACCATCATCTGCGCCGTGGAGCAATTGGGATTGGCAATGATGTTCTTTTTGGTATAGCCCGCGATGGCCCCGCCGTTCACCTCCGGCACGATCAGCGGCACATCCGGGTCCATACGAAAATAGGAGCTGTTATCAATCACCACGCAGCCCTGCGCCCCGATTTTTTCAGCCCATTTCTTGGACACCGCACCGCCCGCCGACATGAGCGCAATATCCGTGCCGGTAAAATCATACTCATCAAGGCATTTGGTTTTGATGGTCCGATCGCCAAAGGTAACCTCCTGCCCCAGAGACCGGCGAGAGGCCAGCGCCACCACTTCCGATGCGGGAAATTGACGTTCCGCCAGTATATTCAACATTTCCCGGCCAACATTTCCGGTTGCGCCGACAACGGCAACTTTATAAGACATAATTCACTCCAATGATTATCTGTTCAGGCTGTCCAGCGCCTGTAAAATACTGTCGCCCATAACGGCGGTTGAAACCTTGGCCTTGCCCGGCTGCATAATATCCGCCGTGCGCAGGCCGCCCGCCAGAACCTTCTTGACCGCATCCTCAATAAGCTGTGCTTCATCGGCGCAGTCATAGGTATAGCGCAATGCCATGGCAAGGCTCATAATAGTGGCAATGGGATTGGCCACACCCTGACCCGCTATATCCGGCGCACTGCCGTGAACCGGCTCATACATAGCGCCGCTTCCTTCGGCCCCGAGTGCCGCAGAGGGCAGCATACCAAGAGAGCCCGTGAGCATAGCCGCCACATCGCTGAGCAGATCACCAAACAGGTTATCGGTGACGATCACATCAAACTGTTTGGGATTGCGCACCAGTTGCATGGCACAGCTGTCGGCCAGCATATGGTCCAGCTTGATATTGGGATAGTCGGCACCGATTTTGGTTACTTCTTCTCGCCACAGCAGGCCGCTTTCCATCACATTGGCCTTTTCGCAGGAAATCAGACGGCCATCCCGCTTGGCAGCCATGTCAAAGGCCACCCGGGCAATACGATGTATTTCCGACGTAGTGTAGACCTGTGTGTTGACGCCGCGCCGCTCACCATTTGGCAACGTCTCAATACCCCGCGGCTCCCCGAAATATACACCGCCGGTCAGTTCGCGTACGATCATAATATCAAGGCCGCTCACCAATTCCGGTTTCAGGCTGGAAGCGTCCACCAGCGCATCAAAGCAGATGGCCGGGCGCAGATTGGCGAACAGCTCAAGCTCCTTGCGCAGGATCAGCAAACCCGCCTCCGGGCGTTTGTCATAATCGACCCCGTCCCATTTTGACCCGCCCACGGCCCCCAGCAAAACCGCATCAACCTCTTTGGCACAGGCCAGCGCATCGTCGGACAAGGGCTTGCCATAAACATCATAGGCCGCACCGCCCACATGATCCTCATGGACGGTAAAATCAAGACCGCGATGGCTCACCAGCCAGTCAATGACCCGCCGGGCCTCGGCCATGATTTCCGGGCCAATCCCGTCACCGGGCAACATAAGTAGGGATAGTTTTTTGGGCATGGTTTAATCCTTAAACAACCACGGCTGGCTGAGCCGTGTCTTCGCTTCATAATCTTTGATCACATCTTTTTTCTGTAACGTCAGGCCAATATCGTCCAGCCCATTAAGCAGGCAATGGCGGCGGTAGGGGTCGATCTCAAATGAAACCACACCGCCGTCCGGGCCGGAAATTTCCTGTTTCTCAAGGTCAACGGTAATGATGGCATTGGCCCCCCGCCCGGCATCATCCATCAACAGGTCAATGGTGTCTTGCGGCAGGATAATCGGCAGCAATCCGTTCTTGAAACAATTACCGTAGAAAATATCGGCAAAGCTGGGGGCGATGATGCATTTGATGCCGAAATCCTTCAGGGCCCAGGGCGCATGTTCGCGGCTGGAGCCACAGCCGAAATTCTCGCCTGTGACCAGAATTTCCGCCGCACGATACGCCGGCTGATTCAGGACAAAATCCGCCCGCTCCGTCCCGTCATCATGATAACGGATATTGGTGAAGGCATGTTTGCCAAGGCCAAGGCCGGTCCGCTTGATGGTTTTCAGGAACTGCTGAGGGATGATCATATCCGTGTCAATATTGGACATGGGCAGAGGGGCCGCAACGGCACTTAATCTGATAAATTTATCCATGGTCAAAGCTCCCTGACGTCGGTTAAATGGCCGGTTATGGCCGCCGCCGCCGCCATGGCCGGGCTCATCAGATGGGTGCGGCCCTTTGGCCCCTGACGGCCTTCAAAATTTCGGTTTGAGGTGGAGGCACAGCGTTCTTGCGGTCCCAGCTTGTCCGCATTCATGGCCAGACACATGGAGCATCCTGGCTCCCGCCAGTCGAAGCCCGCGTCGATCAAGATCTGGTCCAGCCCCTCGTCCTCGGCCTGCGCCTTGACCAGCCCGGACCCCGGCACCACCCAAGCGGTCACATGGTCGGCCACCTTGCGGCCCTTGACCACATCAGCCACCGCGCGAACATCCTCTATCCGGCCATTGGTGCAGGAGCCGACGAATACCCGGTCAATCTTCACATCCTGTAATTTCTGACCCGGTTCCAGCCCCATATAATCCAGCGCACGTTCAATGCCCGCATCGCCGTTCGCTGAGGGTACGCTACCCGTGATGGGGAGGACATCCTGCGGGCTGGTGCCCCATGTGACCTGCGGGATAATGTCTTCTGCTTTCAGAAAAATTTCCTTATCATAGGTTGCCCCGTCGTCAGTGGGCAGGGTCTTCCAATAGCTGACCGCCTGCTCAAAGCCCGCACCCTTGGGCGATTGTGGCCGGCCCATCACATAATCAAAGGTGACCTGATCGGGGGCAATGATGCCGGAGCGCGCCCCGGCTTCGATGGACATATTACATAATGTCATGCGCCCTTCCATGCTGAGGCTGCGAATGGCAGAACCGGTAAATTCAATCACATGGCCTGTGCCGCCCGCCGTACCGATTTCGCCGATAATGGCCAGCGCAATATCCTTGGCACTGACCCCCTGTCCCAAGGTGCCGTCCACATCAATGCGCATATTCTTCTGACGTTTCAGAATCAGGGTCTGAGTCGCCATCACATGTTCGACTTCGGACGTGCCGATGCCAAAGGCCAACGCCCCAAAGGCCCCATGGGTTGAGGTATGGCTGTCACCGCAAACGATAGTCATACCGGGCAGGGTAAAGCCCTGTTCCGGACCGACAATATGGACAATGCCCTGACGCACATCCATCATGGGGATATAATCAACGCCGAAAGTTTCACAGTTTTTTTCCAGCGTATCCAGCTGTATCTGGCTGTCCTCTGCATTGATCGCCGTGGCCCGGTCGGGGCCGGTAGGCACATTATGATCCGGAACCGCCAGCATGGCGGCGGGCTGGGCCAGCGAACGCCCCGCGTTCGCCAGCCCTTCGAAAGCCTGGGGGCTGGTGACCTCATGGATGATCTGGCGATCAATATAGATCAGGCAGTTACCATCCTCCTGCTGTTCCACAATATGGCTGTCCCATAATTTGTCATAAAGCGTTCGTTGCATCGTCATTTCCCTACAAAAAAAGGGGCTCGTTATAATCGAGCCCCTTGTGTCTTTTTTGGGCTCTGTCTTACAGCCCGGATTTTCTTAATAATTTAAGTCAATCAGGCTTCCTCTGAGGGGGTAATTTCCTCAGTTTTTTTAGGAGCCGTTTTTTTCATCCAGTCTTTTCTTTCCGCAATACGGGCTTTCTTGCCGCGCAGAGGACGCAGATAATATAGTTTCGCGCGCCGGACTTTACCGCGGCGGATCACTTCTATGCTATCCACATTTGGCGAATAAAGCGGGAAGATACGCTCAACCCCCTCGCCATAAGAAATTTTACGGACCGTGAAGGAGGAATTCAGCGCCCGGTTGGAGCGGGCAATACATACCCCCTCATAGGCCTGAATACGCTCGCGCGTGCCTTCGATAACTTTCACATTTACCCGAAGCGTATCACCAGCGGCAAACTCAGGGATTTCCTTACCGTCTGTGAGCTTGGCAATCTGCTCTTTTTCAAATTTTTCAATAATATTCATAACAGTCTCTCTTTTCGCTGACCCGCTTATATAGCAAGGGTCTTTAGATTCCAATAGCAAATTTCATCATCTTTATTTCACGCCATTTTTGCCGTGAATATAGTTTTTCCACAGGTCCGGACGCCGGGTCTGTGTCAGTTCCTCTGACCGGCTTCGCCGCCATTCCTTTATCTTGCCGTGATGCCCCGATTGAAGCACCGCCGGTATTTCGCGCCCTTCCCATATTCTGGGCCGGGTATAATGGGGATACTCAAGCAACCCCACCTCAAAACTCTCTTCATCCAGTGTGGCCGCGTCACCGATCACCCCCGGTATGGTCCGCACCACCGCATCCATCAAGGCCATGGCCGCCAGCTCACCGCCAGACAGGACAAAATCACCGAGGCTGACCTCAATAATATCGCGCCCTTCCAGCACCCGCTCATCCACGCCCTCAAAACGGCCACAGATCAGCGTGATGCCTTTCTTTGCCGCAAAATTCCGAACCATATCCCGGTCCAGCCTTTTGCCGCGCGGCGATAAATAAACCAACGGCCATTCATCACGACTTTCGGCATCACGACTTTCGGCATCACGGCTCACATCATCAATGGCCGCCGCCAATATATCCGCCCGCATGACCATGCCCGGACCACCGCCTGCTGGCGGCGCGTCCACCGTGCGGTGCTTATCCGTGGCATAATCCCGGATCTGCACCACATCCATGGCCCATAACCCCTTGTCCAGCGCTTTACCCGCAAGGGATGCCCCGAGCGGCCCCGGAAACATTTCCGGGTACAAAGTAAGTATCTGCGCTGTCCAGAGCGGCTCAGTCATCTGACATCTGATCGCCGCCGAACGCGGCGCGATCAATCACCAGATAACCGGCGTCTATATTTACCTCCGGCACGAATTCGTCCCGGAAAGGATACATCTGTGTGCCGGATGCGGGGCGGTTCTGAACATCATCCAGAAGCACCTCCAACACATCTCCGGCACCAAAATTATATATGGACTGAACCACCCCGAACGCGGCACCGCTCAAGTCTTTGGTGATCAGCCCCTCCATATCTTCATAGTAATAGCTGCCGTCTTCCTCGATTTCCGGCAGCCCGTCCCGTGAGACATAGAGTTTCAAGCCTTTCATGGCCTCTGCCTGATCCCGGCTTTCAACACCGGCCATCTGACAGGCATAGCCTACCTTGATCTTATGCATCAATGTTACCTGACGCTTCTCACCTGTGCTAGACAGATCGGGGAAAATCGTCACCGGCCCCCGGTCCAACACAGATTTCAGATCATCAGTAAAAACCTTGAGCCGAACCGCCCCCTTGACCCCGACCGCCCCGACGATGACCCCGACTGAAATCCATTTTGGATCAATGTCGGGCTCCTCACGCCGGGAATGTACATAGTTTGGTCGCGCCATGACGGTTCTTTCCGGGCCTAAAAAATTTAGGCCTTTTCCTCTGAAGTTTCTTCAGCAGCAGCTTCTTCTGCCGGAGCTTCCTCAACAGGGGCAGCAGCAGCTTCAGCGGCTTCTTGTTTGGCGGTTTCTGCGGCTTCTGCAGCAGCTTCAGCCTTGGCCTGTTTTTCTTCAACACGCTCCAGAGCCTTGGCACCGGGCTTACCCTTGTTGGGGTTGTTGCTGGCTTCCCGTTTCATGAGACCAGCGGCATCCAGAAAGCGGGCCACACGGTCCGTTGGTTGCGCACCCTGACCCAGCCAGTATATAATCCGGTCTTCGACCAGACGCACACGGTCCTCGTGATCCTTGGGCAGAAGCGGGTTATGAGTACCCACTTTTTCAATATAGCGGCCATCACGGGGGGAGCGTACATCCGCAACAACAATCCGGTAATAGGGGCGCTTTTTGGCGCCGCCGCGAGCTAATCTGATTTTAACAGCCATTCCGGCTAATCCTTTCTTTGGTTTTTTAAATATTCAAATGTTTGGTTTAATTCTCTTTATTCTATTGGGGGGGATAACTCCCCCGTGCCGTGGGCACTCCCCCTCCTCGTATTAACTCGGGCGGCCTTTGGCCTTGCCTCAGCCCCTTTGGGCTTCGGTTACTGAGTTTATATCTGGTGAGGGTTTATCTATTTCGGCAATAAATTCTCCATTCCGGGGGGCATCTGGCCGGGGAGGGGCATGCCGCCGCCCTTGCCCATCTTGCCCATTTTCTTCATCATGCCAGCCATCTGCTTTTGCATCTTGATCAGCTTGTTGACATCCTGCACCGTCACTCCGGACCCGGCGGCAATTCTTTTCTTGCGCGAGGCGTTCAGGACTTTCGGGAATGTGCGTTCCTTGGGCGTCATGCTGTTGATGATCGCTTCCTGCCGTTTCAGGAGATTGTCATCAATTTTGGCACTGGCCATCTGTTTCTGCATTTTGCCGATACCCGGCAACATACCCAATATGCTGGCCATACCGCCCAGTTTCTTCATCTGACGAAGCTGAGAGCGCAGATCGTCAAAGTCGAACTGGCCCTTCTTCATCTTCTTGATCATTTTTTCGGCGTCTTCGGCCTCAATGGTCTCGGCGGCTTTTTCCACCAGCGACACCACATCGCCCATGCCCAGAATCCGCGACGCCACCCGCTCAGGATGGAATTCTTCCAGATCATCCAGCTTCTCACCAACGCCCACCAGTTTGATGGGTTGTCCGGTCACGGCCCGCATGCTGAGCGCCGCCCCGCCGCGCCCGTCACCGTCCATACGGGTCAGGACAACGCCGGTAATGCCGATCTGATCGCTGAACTGCTGGGCCACATTGACCGCGTCCTGCCCGGTCAGGCTATCGACCACCAGCAGAGTTTCATGGGGCGAGGTTGCGCCCTTGACCCCGATGACCTCGGCCATCAATGTCTGATCAATATGCAGGCGGCCCGCCGTATCCAGAAGCACAACATCCATGCCCTGTAATTTTGCCGCCGTCATGGCCCGCCGGGCAATATCCACCGGCATCTGACCTTCAATGATGGGCAGGGTCGCGACCCCAATCTGCTCGCCTAAAATTTTCAGCTGTTCCATGGCCGCAGGACGATAGATGTCCAGCGAGGCCATCATGACCTTTTTATTTTCTTTTTCCGTAAGCCGTTTGGCGATCTTGGCCGCCGTCGTGGTCTTACCGGAGCCTTGCAAGCCCACCATCAGAATCGGCACCGGCGCCACCGCCGCAAGGCTGATACCCACCGTCTCACTGCCCAGCATTTCCACCAGATGATCATTAACGATCTTGACCACCTGTTGTCCGGGGGAGACGGACTTCATGACTTCATGTCCGATAGCGCGCTCGGTAACCTTGGCGACAAAGTCCTTGACCACGGACAGGGCAACATCGGCTTCCAGCAGCGCAATACGCACTTCACGCATGGCGGCGGTCACATCCGCTTCTTTCAGCGCACCGCGGCCCTTTAACTTGTCAAATATACCGCCAAGCTTATCGCTTAAACTGTCAAACATGTTGTTCTCTCTTTTTGGTTCTTGTGTATCTCTTAAAGACAACACCATAACCATTATTTTATTCAGGGGGATAACTCCCCCGTGCCCCCAATAATTTTTAGCGGCACTCCCCCTCCTCGCATTAGCTCGGACGGCCCTTGGCCTTGCCTCAGACCTTTTGGGTCTTCGGATATTCTTATTAAATCACACAACACAAACGCACCAGTGGGCGAATCTTCGCTGACTGGTGGACATCCTTGGACGCATTACTTCTGCAAATCCGTGATAGTTGGGCGGAAAATATGGGGATTCTGCCCAAGAGTCAAGTTCTTGTTTCCCGAAGCCAAAAAAAATGCCATAAGTTCACAAAATAAAAACTTACAGAAAAAATATAGAAGGAACTTTGCCATAATGTCTAACCGATTGAAAACAGCACTTGCCATCGGCGGATTGACCACGATGTTAATGACCTCTCAGGCCCAGGCCGGGCTGGACGGAAACCCGTTCGAGGGGCTGTATCTGGGCTTCAATGCCAATTATTCCAAAGTAACCGCAGATGCCACCTATGAAATTCTGGATGCCAATACCAATTCATTTGGTGGCATATCTTCAAGCAGCAACAGCACCGGATACGGCGGCGTTTTATATGGCGGCATCGGCACCAATATTTGGGGGCCCATGTATGTGGGAATCGAAGCTGGACTTGGCGTCAATGGCGGCACATCATTCGTAACCGACGGCACAAGTACTTTTGGCCTGAAAGCCGGTTTTTCCCTTGATATTACAACCCGCGTCGGCATGACCGTATCGGACCGAGTTCTCGTGTATGCGCTGGGCGGTTATACCTCCATAAAATTCAGCAACAAGGGTTTTGTTAATGGCCAGTCAAAAGGGCTTGGCGGATACCGTTACGGGGCAGGCTTTGAAGTTGGCATATTGGAAGATATTGCCCTGCGCGTGGAATATGTCAGAACCGCACATGCCGCCGTCACCTGGACACAGGCGGGTGACAGCTTTCGCTTTGACCCCAGTACGCAGGTCTTTAGAATCGGCGTGATCCTTCACATGGATTGATAAAGAAAAAGAGGAAAATCTCTATTCGTCTTTCCCCTCAATACCCATCAGTTTTTCACTATGAATAACCACGTTTTCCTTAAGGCGGGCCATAAAATCCTTTTTGCTCAAACCGCGCTCAATGGGCGGATGATATTCCATGACAATGGTGCCCGGCTTGTTAAAGGGACTGCCTTTCAGCCAATGGACCCCTGAATTAGTTGAGGCACAGATAACCGGAATATCCACATCCCTTTGCATATAATATACCCCGGATTTAAGCCGCTTGCGCTTGCCCGGCGAAACACGGGTGCCTTCGACAAATAGTAAAAGGGGTATTTTTTCTTTCAGGAGCAGTTTGGAGATTGCGATGGTTTTATCCTTTGCCTCCCCCTTGCCCCGGTCGATAGGGATAACCTCCATTTTCTCCAGAACCTGTTTAAAGCCAAAAACCTTGAACAGTTCCGCTTTGGCCAGCGCCGTGAGGTTTGGCATCCGGCGATAGGTGATCAGGGCTTCCAGATTACTCATATGTTTGCAACATAGAATAAATCCCTGATCCTTGGGCAGATTTTCAAGCCCCCGCTCCTCCAGTTTTATGCCGCCTATTTTATCCAGAAGGAAAAATACCGCATCAAACCACATGGACAGGGCGCGGCGCATGGGGACCGGCGATTTCAGAAAAGAAAGGGGAACAAGGACAAAAACTACCCATGTAGGGCCAGTGGTCCAAAAGAGGATATTATAAATCAGGGAGCGGATATAACTCATAAAAAGAATACTCGGCTTTCTCAGGGATCCAAAAAGGATTTCAGCGGCATATTATTTATTTCATATCAGTTTGTCAAAGCCTGTGCTTTCGTAGGCTTATGATTTATCGCCTCCAGATAATGGCCATATTTATGATAGATGTCCGCCGCCCGTTCATCCTTCTCTATCCAGTCATATATTTTCTGTTTTGCCAATTGAGATTCTTTAACATGCCCCGCCCCTTCATAACTTTTCATAAGCATATACCAGCCAAAGATCTGGAAGGGATAATCCCGGGTCATTGACTTGAAAAGGTCAATGCTTTTATCCCAATTCTGATCAACATAATTTGGATTATTGAGGAAATTAACCTCCAGGTTGGCCGTATACATCAATTCTTTCAGGTCTTCGGCAGAGATTTCCGGCGTATCAAAAAGCCGTTCCCGGAAAATGGCCGTGGACCACATGGAAATATCATCCTTGATATGGCCCAGTTCAATGAACTGGTCATACATTTCGGAACCGCGCAGGGGGACCGCAATACTGAAAGAAGCCCAATCGGTTTTAAGATCCCGGGCATATCTTATGGTTTCCTCGATCATTTCACGGGTTTCTTCCGGAAAACCGGCGATGAAAAAACAGCGCACATGAATATTCCGGTCCCGGAAATATTTGACGACCTCCACCGCCCGGTCCAGCTTGACATTCTTTTTGATAATTTTACGCTGAACATAGGGGGAGCCGGATTCAATGGCCACATTGGTTGTCTGCATCCCGGCCTCTATCAAGGCGTCCATAACATCATCAAACAGGGTATTCACCGACAGGGCATTGGGGAATTGAATCTCGAAATTAGGAATGTTTCGGCCAAATTTATTTATTTCCTGCAACAGGGAGATAACTTTTTTGCGGTTGGCGGTGAAGAGATCATCCTCGGGAATATAAAGGTTTATCCCGTATTTTTCGTTAAGCTCCCGCATCTCGGCAATAACACTGTCATCAGAACGATACCGCATTTTCCGGCCCATGGTTGTATGGGCAGCGCAGAATGTGCAGGAAAAGGGGCAGCCCCGGGTGGTCATTATGGAAATTTCCCGGGTTTTCTGATGTTCCTCATCCCGCCAAGTGGCCCGGCCCTTATCCGCCGTAATATAAGAATATATATCCAGCAATTCCCAATCGGGGAAAGACAGGTCATCAAGGTTTTTGGGACTGTCCGCCAGCGGCATGGACAGACGGCCCTCAACATGCGCGCGGCTGTAAATGCCCTGAACTTGTGATACTTCTCCCCTTTGTAATTGTCGAACAAACTCGGGAAAAGCAAAATCACATTCGCCCCGTGCCACATAATCAAGGTCCGGATGATCCATAACCGCATTGACCGCGTTGGTGGTATGGTTGCCGCCCGCCACAAGTCTCGCCTTGGGCCATATTTTTTTATGGGCTGTGGCCGCCGCATTGAAAAACGGATGAATGATGGAAAACAGCATGGAATAGCATATCAAATCCGGGGTGAACTCCCCGGCCATTTCCTCAGCCAGCACCCGGATCATTTCCTTACTGTCTGAATAGCGTTCCGGATTGGTTTTCACCTCCCGCAGGTAATCCAGAACACGCACCTCCACATTCTGAACTTTTGATTTCAGGTTTGATGACAGGTAAAGAATACCCAACGGAATGACCATAGTATGGGGCATGGCATTCTTTTTGGCCAATATAAGATCGACCTCATGCATGGGGATGGTTGGAAAGTTGATGAATAATATTTTGAACGGTTTTGTCATACTTGTTTGATTATCCTCAACAATGTGGCTGTGAGCGAAATATTATGACGCAAGACGGTTAACAAGCCTGTTATTTTAAAATATAGCGACTTACCAAAAGAAACACAAGATCACTTAGCTAGGCTCAGATCCTATTCACCAGTTAAATGTTGACAGTGCATATATAATTGCTATGTTATCACTGTAAACATATAAGTTGATTCTATCCCGTCACCCATGATGAGAAGGTAATGACCGAAAATAATATACACCAAACAGAGAAGACGTCTGAAGCCATGAACAACAAGGGCAAATCAACCACATTCTGGGGCCGTAACAGCCTGCGGTTCATGCTGATGGCCGCCATTATCATTGCCGTGTCTGGGACTATGTTCTTTATCAAGTCATCTGCGCTCGCCAGCCTGAACAGGGATCAGGAGGCCCTGACCCATGCCATCGCGGTCAGCACAACCACCCTTCAGACGGAAAGCCACTATCAGGTAAAACAGAAATACTCCGGCAGCATCACGGCGGGCCGGGAAAGCGACCACGGCTTTGACCGGGCGGGCCTGCTGGCTGATGTTATGGTGGATGAGGGGGATCAGGTGCATAGGGGTGATATTCTGGCCCGGCTTGATATGCGGCGTCTGGATGCCAGAGAACAGGAACTCAACGCCGACCTTGCTCAGGCAGAGGCCCTGAACCGGGAGGCCATCGCCCGCCTTGACCGGGCCGAGGCAACCTTTGGCCGTTACCGGGTTCTGGTAAAAAAGAAACATATTTCCGAAGAAAAATTTGATCAGGTTAAATTTGACCTGATCGCCCTCAAGGCCCGAAAAGTCGCCACCACCGCTGCCGTTTCAAAATCACGAGCGGCTTTGGAAAGCCTGAAAATTGACCGGGATATGGCCACCCTGACGGCACGGTTTGACGGCAGCATTACCCGCCGTTATCTGGATGAAGGCACCGCCATCGCCGCCGGGACCCCGGTTGTGCGCCTCATAGAGGATAAAAAGCTGGAAATTCATGTGGGGCTTCCGGCGGCAACGGCCTCTTCTCTGACCCCGGGCGAGCTTCATATGTTCCGTTATCAGGGCCAAAAGGTCATGGCAAAATTACGATCTGTTCTGCGGAATGTTGACCCATCCACCCGCACCGTGACCGCCATTTTTGACGTTCGGGATGGCGGCAAGAATATGCGCTCCGGCGATCTGGTACAATTTTCCATCCTGAGCGATATTGAGCAATCCGGATACTGGCTCCCCACCGGCGCATTGGCCGAAAGCCGCCGGGGGTTATGGAGTGTCTATAGCCTGAAACCCTATGAGGGCAAGGTGGAATATGCCACCCTGTCCCGGCAGGAATTGCAAGTAATTTATACGGACGGTGAGCGGGTATATGTTCAGGGTACATTACAGAACGGCGACCGAGTGGTCACGCAGGGCATCCACCGGCTTGTGCCCGGACAATTGGTGCGCCTGTCCAGAGATAACTCCAGAGATAGCCCCAGAGATAGCCCCAGAGATAGCCCCAGAGATAGCCCCAGAGATAGCCCCAGAGATAGCCAATGATGTGGAGCAATCTTTTCTTTCGAAATCGCCGTCTGACGGCGCTGGTCATTGGCCTGATCATTGTGGCCGGATTTTCCGCCATCGGATCATTACCCCGGCAGGAAGACCCCAGCCTGACCCATCGTTTTGATTCCGCCAATACCCCCTTCCCCGGCGCCAGCGCCGAACGGGTTGAGGCTCTGGTCACGGAAAAAATTGAGGCTCATTTAAGCGAAATTGACGAGATCAAACGGCTCAGAAGTACCTCACGCACCGGCATGTCCACAGTATCCATTCAACTGGAAGACTGGGTCAAAAAGAGCGAGGTATCCAATGTCTGGTCGCAGGTCCGTGACAAGCTGAAAGACGCCCAGCAAGATTTACCGGACGGGGCGGGAACGCCCTATATTCTTGACCGGAAGTCAGCCGTTTTCACCTATATGGTTGGCCTGACGTGGCAGTTGCCCACAGAACCACAGGTGGATATTCTGGGCCGTTTTGCCAAAGAATTCGAACGGATCATATCGCCCCTACCCGGTACAGAGGAAACCGATGTTTTCGGTGAGCTGGACGAAGAATTCATCGTCACCATTGATCCCGATGCCCTGGCCTCTGTCGGGCTGACCGTCCGGGATGTCTCGGATGCCATAGCCCGCACAGATTCCAAAGTCCCCGCCGGACAGTTTCGGGGCCGCCAGCATGATCTGGTTCTGGAAGTGGGCGGCGAGCTTAAATCCGAAGACCGCATTCGTAATATCCCGCTAAAACAAACCGCAGACGGGCGTTTCCTGAGGGTGCGTGATGTGGCGAACGTGCGCAAGGGCTATCGCAATCCCCCGCTCAGCATGGCCCTGCTCAATGGACAGCGCGGCATCATCGTCGGGGCCAAGGTCAATGACACCGTCCGGGTTGATCATTGGGTGACACGGCTGAATTCAGAATTGGACAAGTTCCGTAAAACCCTGCCCGATGGCATCAAAGCCGAAGTGATTTTCAATCAGGATGTCTATTCCACCCAGCGCCTGTCCACGTTAGTGGGCAATGTTTTTCTGGGCGCAGGGATAATTATCCTGATCATGGTTTTAATGATGGGCTGGCGATCCGCCATTCTGGTGGCCACCGCCCTGCCGCTGACCGTGCTGATCGTTATGGCTACCTTTCACTTTATGGATATTCCCCTGCATCAGATGTCCATCACCGGCCTGATCATCGCCCTTGGCCTGTTGATTGACAATGCCATTGTTGCCGTGGATGAATATCGCAAATGCCGCCGCCAGGGCAATGACGTGCCCGCCGCCATATCCAAAATGGTCAAGCATCTGTTCATCCCCCTGCTGGCGTCAACAGTAACCACATCGCTGACCTTCATGCCCATTGTCCTCTCCCCCGGGGCCACGGGCGAGTTTATCGGCACCATGGGGCTTGCAGTGATTATTTCGCTCTTTGCCTCCCTGTTTCTATCCATGACCATCATTCCCGCGCTAGCCGGATATTTTGATCGGGGCGAATTGCTGGAAGACAAATGCGGCATCCTGCAAAGTGGCTACAGCAATCTGGCTCTCAAGGAAAAATATCGATCCGCCCTGCGCTGGTGCATGGATCACCCGCGGAAAGCCGTCCTGCTGTCCATTACCCTGCCCCTGCTTGGCTTTGGGTTAAGCACCACCTTGGTTCAGCAGTTTTTCCCGCCCGTGGACCGGGACCAGTTTCAGATACAGATGACCCTGCCGCCCGAGGCCAGCATTGGGGAAACCGCCCGGCAGGTGGCCAAGGCGCGCGCAATCATGGCCCGTTACCCGGAAATCACCGGCGATTACTGGGTCGTGGCGGAAACGCCGCCCGCCGTATTCTATAATACCTTCCTCAATCAAGCCGGGCTGAACAGCTTTGCCGGCGGCTTTATCAATACCATATCACCGCAAGCCACGCTGGACATCCTGCCCCGGCTTCAGCGGGATCTGATGATGGGCCTGCCCAACGCCATGATATTGGCGATCCCTTTTGAGCAGGGCCCGCCCTTTGAGGCCCCGGTGGAAGTTTTTCTCTATGGACAGGATTTGAAAATACTGTCGGCCAAGGGCGAGGAAATCCGGGCCATCCTGACCCAAACCAAAAATATCACCTATACCAGCGCCAAGATTTCCCTGAGCCAGCCCAAACTCACCTTCATCCCCGATGAGGACGCGGCAGAGGCGGCAGGGCTGAAGCTCAACCAGATTGCAGAACAGTTAAATAATGCCCTTGAGGGCCGAATTGGCGGCAGTGTGCTGGAGGGTAATGAGAATCTACCGGTGCGGGTTCAGGTGGGGGGCCGGGATCGCTCCAGCCTTGATTATCTGTTCAATAACTCCCTTGTGGCGGCGGGCGGCAGCCTTGCCACCGGCGGGCAACATATGTCCGGCGTACCCCTCAGCAGCCTTGGTACATTGAAACTCGTCCCCACCTATAATACGGTGACCCGGCGCGATAGTCAGCGACTGAATATCCTTCAGGCCTTCACCATCCCTTTCAGCCTGCCCAGTGTGGCCCTCACTGATTTTCAACGCCGTCTGAAAGAGGCGAATTTTCAACTGCCTGAGGGCTATCATATGGAATTTGGCGGCGAGACCGAAAAACGGTCCGAATCCCAGGGAAAATTATTCTCGACTGTCCTGCCCCTTCTGGTGATCATGATGGGTATTCTTGTGTTGGCGTTCAACAGCTTTACGTCGGCTCTGATCATCGGAGGGGTAGCTTTTTTCAGTATGGGACTGGCCTTTTTCGCCATATGGCTGTTCGGTTTCCCCATGGGCTTTACCGGCATCATGGGGACCATGGGCCTGATCGGGCTGGCCATTAATGACAGCATCGTGGTGCTGGCCGCCCTGCGCGCCAATGAAGAAGCCCGGGCCGCAAACCCAGATGTGATCGTTGACATTGTGGTCGGGGCCAGCCGCCATATCATCTCCACCACCCTGACCACCATCGGCGGTTTTATGCCATTGATCATATGGGGCGGGGGCATGTGGCCACCGCTGGCCACCGCCATTTCCGGCGGCATGGTAGGGGCGACCCTGCTGGCACTGATTTTCGTGCCGACACTTTATTACCTGCGCGTGCGCAGACGGGCGCGCAAGGCACAGGCGGCTCTCACCGCCTCAAGACCGCTTGAAATCGCCGTATGACAGGCTATAAAAGCGCACGGTCAACAGAACGCATGAAATAAGGCTGGCAACCACCGTACTTTCAAACAGGCCGATCGCGCCGCGCCCCATCGGGAAGGCCAGAATATAGGACAGCGGAATCATCACAATGATATAGCTGAAAAAATACAGGGCCGTAGGCAGCCACACATCCCGCCGCCCGCGCAGACCATTGCCGATCACCGTCTGCATACTGTCAAATAACAGCATCCAGCCCGTCAGAATGATCAGCGGCACCGTCGCCGTGACCAGCAACGGCTCATGGGTAAAAAATCCAGCGATTTGCGCCGGATAAATCAACAGGATGGCCAACAAAGGCACCATGGTCAGGAAATTAAGCAAAATGCCGCAAGTCCCGGCCAGTAACAGATCTTTATGATCTTTGCGGCCCAGCGCAATCCCGATCCGGACCGCCGTGGCCCCGGCGATACCATAAGCAATCATATAGGGGATGCCGTAAACATTAAAGGCAATGGCCATGGCCCCCAGGGTCAATGGCCCGATCCAGCCCGCGAAAACCTCCAATGTGGCGAACCCCATATGCTCGGCCCCGTTGGTCAGGCCCGCGCCGTACCCGATATTGCGCAATCTTTTCCACTTGTGAAAGCGTAAATCCACTTGTGCCCGAATACCAAATTTCGCATGGTCCGCCATTCTGAAAATATAGACAATCAGGCCCACGGCCAGAAATGTTCTGACAATGGTCGTTGCCCAGGCCGAGCCCACCGCCCCCATAGGATCAAAACCATAATGGCCGTAAACCAGCATCCAGTTGAAAAATATATTCACCAGGTTGGCCAACAACATGAATATCATCCCCGGCAGGGGTTTGTTAATCCCCTCCAGAAAAAACGTACTGGCCAGCATGATGGTGGTCATGGGAATACCAAGGGCCACCGCCCGCATCACCGCCCCGCCGCCGCGCGCAATTTCCGGCTGTTGGCCCAGCAACAGCAAAAGGCTCTCCCCAAACATACAGACCGCAAAGCCAACCATGCCGAGGGCAAAGCCATAAGGTAAAGACCGCCGCCAGATACGGCCGCATTTTTCATACTCCTCTGCACCAAAGGCATTGGAGGTCAGCACCATGGTCCCCATCATCAGGCCGATGGAAATGACGATCACCGTCATCACCGGCACATAACCGATACTCTGATAGGCCAGCTCCTGCGCAGAAAAACGGCCCACCATGACCGTGTCCACGATGCCCATGGTCATGATGCCAAGCCGTTGTAGAACCACAGGAAATGACAGGCGCAACAGTTCCGAAAACTGCCGCAGCATCCGTGTCCTTACCCATCCGGGATTATGTATGTCTGTTTGCTTGGTCATTGCCCTTCATAGATAGAAGTTTGGGAAAAGTCATCTTTTTAATATAGGGGGATGCTCCCCCGC
>JAADFR010000135.1:0-6347 GCA_013152755.1 Alphaproteobacteria bacterium | reverse complement strand
CGTTCTTTTTTAATATAGGGGGATAACTCCCCCGCGCCGTGGGCGCTCCCCCTCCTCGCATTGGCTCGGGCGGCCTTTGGCCTTGCCTCACTGCGTTCGGATTGGAATTGCTTCCGAGCAGGTTTTCTTACAGACCCTATTTTCCGCTTAAAATCTTGTCCAGCACCTTTTGGGCGGAGGGGTGGTATCCGGGGCGGGCGGGGGTGTAAATCTCACGCGCTAGCTTTAGGCCTGCCGGGGTTTTGGCCAATTCCTTGTAAAGAGGCCGGATCAATTTCAGGCGGCCAATGGACGGTAAATAGCTTCTGAGGCGCGGCGTGATGGCCTTATAGCCATGACGCAAACCCTGTAACAGCCACGCGTGGGCGATTTCGTTATTGCGGGAATTTGTCAGGTCAAAGGCCTTGTCCAGTTCCGCCATTCTGGCAAGCGGCAAGTCCGACGGCAGGTTGGTGATAAAATTCAGCCATTGATGAACCGTCCAGTCCGCCGTTGGTATATCGCTCAATGTTATTTTACCGGCCAGCCATGCGGTTTGCTGTGCCTGTAATTTAGCGAAGACATCAGAGGTGGGGTTGGGGGCGTCTTTGGGCATGCCGGTGCCGTAAACCCATTCCTTGACCTTGGCCATGCTGACCACACCGGGGTGCGGGTCCATCAGATTTTCTTTCAGATAGGCAATGAATTCTGCCGAGGTTATATTCTGAAAGGCGTGAGAGATAAAATATTCCTTCAGGAAAGGATCAAACGCCGCCCGGCCATATTTTTCCTCCAGATAAATCAGGAACAGCTGACCCTTGGTATAGGGAATGTCTGAAAAAGCCGCATCCGGGTCCCGGCCCTTCAGGTCCGCATGAAGGGACGTATCCCGCTTGGCCAGCGTTTTTAGCTCACGCTTCAGGCCTTCTGCGGACAGGGCTTTTTCCATCATGGCCCGGCGCGGGCCGTAGACTTCCTCCATAATGCGGTTTTCCACATATGACGTCATGCCTTCATTTAACCACAGGTCATTCCAGTTGGCGTTGGTGACCAGATTGCCGGACCAGCTATGGGCCAGCTCATGGGCAATCAGGCCCACCAGGCTCTTGTCCCCGGCGATAACCGTCGGCGTGATAAAGCTCAGCATGGGGTTTTCCATGCCCCCCATGGGATAGCTGGGCGGCATCATCAGAATATCATAACGGCCCCATTGATAGGGGCCATATAATTTTTCCGCGACCTTGACCATCTTATAGGTATCGGCAAATTCCGCCGCCGCCGCGTCCAGAATATATTGCTCGGCATAAATTCCTGTATTGCCCGCCATGGCCTTGAAATGCAAATCACCAACGCCCAGCGCCACCAGATAAGGCGGGATTTTATGAGGCATGGTAAAGCTGTAATCCCCATCACGATCAGCCTTTGGATCATTTTCGGCACTCATGACCGCGAATAGATTTTTCGGGGTTCTGATCCGCGCCGAATAGGTCAGGCGCAGGGCGGGCGTATCCTGTATGGGAATCCAGCTCCGGGTATGAACCGGTTGTGATTCTGTGAAAAGATAGGGATATTTCTTGCCCGCCGTCTGTTCCGGCGTCAACCATTGCAGGCCCGATGCGCCGGGGCTTGTGGTATAATATATGCGGACCTTGCTGGCCTTTTTGGGCAAAGTGATGGTCAGTTTTGACCCCAAAATCTCATCTGCCTTGGCCACGGAAAAAAGCGCGGGTTGCCATGTATCACCCATCACATCAACCTTGCTGATGGTCAAATCGCGGGTGTCGAGGATAAATTCCCCCGCCTCCGGCACCAACCGCCGGATGTCATATTCCGCAAAACCGCGCAGGACTTTGCGGTCAAAATCCACCGTAAGGTCAAGGGTCAAATGCGTGCTGGTCACCTGATCCAGATTGGCATAGGAATGGTCGTCTTTTGCCTGTGCAACCGAAACAAACGTCACCGCGATGACTAGAGCCAAAAATTTCTTTAACATGGTTATCCCTTTAATCTTTTTAATTTTTACGCACCGAAAAAGGCTTCGCGAATGCCGTCAAACATATATTGAGTTGCCATGGCCGCCAGAATAACCCCCAAAACGCGGGTGATTGCCCCGGCAACCGTATGGCCCAACATACCGATAATTTTACTGGCCGCCAATAAAATTACGATGGTCGATAATAATGCCGCCAGCAAAGCCCCGATGACAACGCCCTGCTCATCAAAATTACCCTGATGGTGGCTCATAAGCAGCATGATAGTGGCAATACTGCCCGGCCCGGATATGAAGGGAATGGCGATGGGAAAGACGGAAATATCCTCAAAATCATCATCGGTTTCCACAATGGCGTTCGCGCCTTCCTCATGCTCATGGGTCAGACCTTCTGATTTCTTTTCCCGCCGCTCGGTACGTTTTTCAAACACCATTTCCAGTGCAATCATAAACAACAGAAAGCCGCCCGCCGTTTTGAAAGCCGTCATGCTGATCCCCAAAGCCGACAGCAAGCCATTGCCCAAAAAGGCAAAGAGCAACAGGATGATCGCCCCGGTGATGCTGGCCTTGAACACCATCCGCCGTTTGAAGGCGCCGCTGGCCCCCTCGGTCATCACCGCAAATATAGGCGCAATCCCCAAGGGGTCAATCACCACAAAAAAGGTGACAAACGTCCCGATAAACAGCTCATGCATTTTTATCTCCCGCGTTAATCCAATTTTCAGAACAGCCTATGGTAAAAAGCGTTCCCTGACCATGGTCTGATACGTCCTTGACACGGGAATTTCAAGATCATTGGTCATAATAAGAGTTATTTTTCGATCATCACGCCGTACGTCCCTGACCGCCTGTGCCGCAATCCACCATGACCGATGCACCTGCATCCCGTCATAATCCGCCAGTTCCAGCAGCGCATCTTTCAGGCGGTGCAAAAACATATGTTCACCCTGCCCGGTATAAACCCTCAGGTAATGATCCTCCATAACGACGGCGATCAAATCCTGTCCCATTGACGGGGGCAGTCTTTTCAGGAAAGCCTTGCCGGGATTGGCCGCAGGCATTGTTTCCAGCAGACTGTCCTTTTCCCGCCATTTCTCATGAAGCACCGATATGCCGCCGACGATAAAGGCGATCAGGACAACATTGGGATAAAATAAAATATAGGCCTTCAGGCTGATATCCCTGTAATCGAAGAAATAATAGGTTGCAATCTGTACCAGTAGCGTGATGGGAATGGCCCCCACCAATGTCACAATGATAAAGCTCAGGGACCGCCGGTAAAAATCTTTGCCCCGGAACACGGACAGGGCCACAATCATCGGCCAGAATACAAAGCTGCCCATAAAACACATGACGACCCAGAAGAAAAGGCTTTTGAGCATTCCGGCCTCTGCGGTGCCAAACGGACCGAGCAACCCCAGGATGACCCCAATGGTCAGAATGACACCATAGTCCTTCATGTCCCATTTATGTTTCTGGCAGGATTCTTTCCAGGTCAGTTTACGCTTCGTCAATGGGAATGTCCTTTTTCTGGTGTGAATTCACGAAGGAAAAAACCTGCTTCACGCATCCCTGCTTGTTGTTAATGGCGCCTGCATTTAGGCATTGATGTGCTTAACTTTAACGAACTTTGAAAGGAAAAAAAATGAAAAAGACCAATCTGCTTGTAACCACCGCATTTTTATTGATCAGCAGCCTGCCCATCATGGCCCGGGCCGCCGAGTTGAAAGTCACCATTGACAATGTGAGCAGCGATAAAGGGCTGATCTATGCTCAGATATTTCACGGCCCTGAAAATTACACTCAGGGAAAGGCGCGGGCCGGCCTGCGCCTGAAAGCAAAAAAGGGGACCTTCAATCTAACCTTTAACAATCTTGTACCGGGCGACTATGTGGTACGCATTTTCCATGATGAAAATAACAACGCCGTGCTGGATACCAATATGTTCGGCGTCCCTTCAGAAGGATATGCCTTTTCCAATAGGGCCGTGGGCAATTTCGGACCACCGAAATATAACGACATGATTGTCCACATCACAAACAAGGCCGAACAGGTTACCACCAAAGCCCATATGACTTACTAAACCCCAGAGGTATATATCATGGACAGACGATCATTCATTCAAAAAGCCGGGCTGTTGGGCCTTGCCGCAACCCTGCCGCAACCCTTATGGGCCATGATGCAGGGTAACAAACAGGCCTTCCTGAAGGCACTGGCTCTACAGCCTGAATTACTGGCCTATGCCTCAGTGGATCGGGAACGGGACATCGACAGCCTGACCATTGAAGGTAAAATTCCCGAGGGATTTAACGGCACGCTCTATCGTAACGGCCCGGCCATGCTTGAACGAAACGGAATCCGCTATGCCCATTTATTTGAAGGCGATGGCATGATCCGGGCCTATCATTTTAAGGATGGCCATGTGTCCTACAAAGACCGCTTTGTCAAAACCCCCAAATATATAGAGGAGCAAAAGGCGGGCCATTTTCTCTATAGCGGCGCGGCCACCAGCATTGCGAACAGCCGGGCTGTAACCAGTCCTGATATGATCAATGTGGCCAACACCAATGTCATTACCGTGGGCGATGACATCTGGGCCCTTTGGGAAGCCGGTTCGGCAACATGCCTGTCCGGGAATAATCTTGAAACCAAAGGGTTTGTCAATTTAGGTGACGGCCTGAAGGGGATGCCCTTTTCCGCCCACCCCAAGGTGGACGCCAATGGTCATATCTGGAATTTCGGGCTGGATTACAGCAGCGGGCGCGTGATTTTCTATCATCTGTCCCCCTCGGGAAAGCTGTTGAAAGCAGGCATGATCAAAACCGACTATCACGCCATGCTCCATGATTTTCTGATTACAGAGAACCATATTCTGCTTATTCTGCCCTCTCTGGATATGTCTGGTCATGGCGGCGGTTTCTTTAACCAGATGGCCTATAATTCCGATCAACCCCTGCGGCTGATCGTGGTGGATAAAAACACCCTTGAGGTCACGGCCCGCCATGACCTGCCGCCGGGCTTTGTTTTTCATTTCGGTAATGGCTGGGAAGATCGGGACGGGACGATCCATTTCGACTGCTGCCATTATGATAATTTTGACATCATGGCGGAATTTGCTGACCTGATGCAGGGGAAAATAAACACCTCTACCCCGTCCAATGCCCAAACCATCATCTATCATATAACCAAAGACGGCAAAATATCCCGTGACAAGGTCGCGGGCAACGCTGAATTTCCCCGTATTTACCCCCATATGGCAGGCTTGAAAAATCAGGCCCTGTTTCAAACCTCAACCCTCAGTGACAACAACTGGCAGGATGGGGTACGGCGCATTGACATGGATAGCGGTAAAATAGACCTCTATCATTACGGCGATGATTTCATGGTGGAGGAGCATGTGGTGGTTGAAGGACCACAGGGCAACAAACAATCCGGTGGCTGGCTGGTGGGGGCCGCCCTGCATATACCGTCAAAACGAACCTGTGTAAATATCTTTGACGCCGATAACCTTGCCGCCGGGCCGCGGGCAAGATGCTGGTTGAATTTTGCCGCCCCCATCGGCTTTCACGGCAATTTTATCAAACGATAGGTTCATCCACTCTGGCCTGACGGCAGGCGGCGGTGACGGTGTTTTTTAGCAATACCGCAATGGTCATGGGGCCAACGCCGCCCGGGACCGGGGTGATGGCGGCGGCATGTTTGATGGCCTCGTCATATTCCACATCGCCAATCAGACGGGTTTTGCCATCTGGCTTTTCAATGCGGTTAATGCCCACATCAATGACCGTGGCACCCTCCTTGATCCAGCTGCCCTTGACCAGTTCCGGCACCCCGACAGCGGCAACCACAATATCGGCGCGCCTGACCACAGCGGGCAAGTCACGGGTACGGCTGTGGGCCATAGTGACAGTGCAGTTTTCGTTCAGCAACAGTTGGGCCATGGGCTTGCCCACAATATTGGACCGGCCCACAATAACCGCTTCAAGGCCGCTCATATCGCCGAGCCGATCTTTCAGCATCATGACACAGCCCAGCGGTGTGCAGGGCACCATGCCCTTGCCGCCCGTGGCCAGCAGGCCTGAATTGATCACATGAAAACCGTCCACGTCTTTTTCCGGGGAGATAGCATCAATGACCGCCGCTTCATCAATATGGTCCGGCAAAGGTAGCTGCACCAGAATAGCATGAACCGCCGGGTCCTGATTGAGCCTGTCCACCACGGCCAGCAACTCGGCCTCGCTCACATCCGGATCCATGCGATGCTCGTAGCTGTTCATGCCCGCTTCCTTGGTGGATTTATTCTTGTTGCGCACATAAACCTGACTGGCCGGATCATCGCCCACCAATACCACGGCCAAACCGGGGGTCAGGTCATGCT
>JAADFR010000134.1 GCA_013152755.1 Alphaproteobacteria bacterium | reverse complement strand
TTATTGACCGCCGGGTCTGTCCGGGTAGAAAAAGCGGGTCTTGTGCAAAATCTTGCCGGGTATGACGAGGGTAAATGGTGGGTGCAGGATGTGGCCGCCAGCCTTCCAGTCAAACTTCTCGGGGCATCATCCGGGGATAATGTGCTGGAGCTTTGTGCGGCGCCGGGCGGCAAAGTGGCGCAATCTGCGGCCAAGGGTTGCCGGGTGACAGCGGTGGACCAGTCAGCGCGGCGGTTGCGGCGGTTACAGGAAAATATGGATCGGCTGAAATTAACTTGTGACGTTGTGACGTCAGATGCGGCAGCTTATAAGCCAGAACAGGATTTCCCCTTTATTCTGCTGGATGCGCCTTGCTCATCCACAGGAACCCTGCGCCGTCATCCGGATGTGAGCCGGGCCAGAGGGCCAAAGGATATTGCGGCGTTGGCGGAGATTCAAACCCGCCTGCTGGATTCCGCCGTGGACATGATGCCGGTGGGGGGGATATTGATCTATTGCGTCTGTTCCATGCAGGCGGAGGAAGGTCCGGATCAGATAAAGGCTTTACTGGACCGCAATAGGACAGTAAAACGAAAAGAGATAAGCGGCGCGGAATGTATTGGTTTTGAAAAATCTGTGCTGGACAATGGGGATGTTCAGACGTTGCCCCATCATATGACGGGTGGCATGGATGGGTTTTTCATAAGCCGCCTAATAAAGATTTCATAATAAGGACTATCATGCAGAAAGAGACCAGAATAGCCCCGTCCATTTTATCCGCCGACTTTGCCTGCCTTGGGGCCGAGGTAGAGGCCATTGATGCGGCGGGGGCGGATTATATCCATGTGGATGTGATGGATGGCCATTTTGTGCCCAATATCACCATTGGTCCTGCCGTGGTTAAAGCTATCCGCCCGTTCAGCAAAAAGATATTTGATGTCCATCTGATGATTTCACCGGTGGATAATTATATTGAGGATTTCGCCGCCGCCGGGTCAGACATTATCACTATTCACGCCGAAGCCACCCCCCATTTTCACCGCACATTGCAATTCATCACATCATTGGGCAAGAAGGCCGGCATCTCGCTTAATCCCGGTACATCTGTGGAGGTCTTGGACAATGTGATGGATATGGTGGATTTGATTTTGGTGATGAGCGTCAACCCCGGGTTCGGGGGTCAGAAATTCATTTCCAGTCAATTGGCAAAAATACAAAAAATTCGCCAGATGATTGACCAGACAGGCCGGGAGATTGATCTTCAGGTGGACGGCGGCATTACAGCGGAAACCGCGAAGCTGGCCGTGGCCGCCGGGGCCGATGTTCTGGTGGCAGGGACGGCGACCTTTACCGGGGGTATGTCCCAATATGAGACAAACATAAAAAACCTGCGCGGTTAATTTTTTCCTTGCGAGGAAAGCCCTGATCCAGTAGGTGGTAAGGCATAAACCTTATCTCACAGGACAGGCAATATGAGCGATACCCCACAGACACCAATCAAGCGGGCTTTATTGTCCGTATCCGACAAAAGCGGTTTGATAGAATTTGGCCGGTTTCTGGCGGGTCAGGGGGTTGAAATCCTGTCCACCGGCGGCACGGCAAAGGCATTGGCCGGGGCCGGAATTCCGGTAAAGGAAGTTTCCGAGCATACAGGCTTTCCCGAAATGATGGATGGCCGGGTCAAAACGTTGCATCCCAAAATTCATGGTGGGTTGCTGGCTCTGCGGGACAATGACACCCATGTAGCGGCCATGAGCGCTCATGATATTGGGGCCATAGACCTGTTGGTGGTTAATCTTTATCCTTTTGAGGAAACGGTGGAAAGCGGTGCGGATTTTGCCACTTGTATTGAAAATATAGATATTGGTGGTCCGGCCATGATCCGGTCCGCTTCTAAAAATCATCGCTTTGTCACCGTGGTGGTTGAGGCACAGGATTATGAGGCCGTGATAAAGTCCATGACGGAAAATAACGGTGCCACCTCTCCGGCCCTGCGGCGGCGGCTGGCGGCCACGGCCTTTGCCCGCACCGGGGCCTATGATGCGGCTATTTCCGCCTGGTTTGCGCGCCAAGAGGGAGAGGCCTATCCCGCGCGGATAAATATCACCGCAACCCGGCAACAGACATTACGTTATGGTGAAAATCCCCATCAGGATGCGGCCTTTTATGTGGACCGAACCGCCCGTCCCGGCATTGCCACCGCCCGCCAGCTTCAGGGCAAGGAATTAAGCTATAACAATCTCAATGATACGGACGCCGCTTTTGAGCTGGTCAGTGAATTTGATCCGGCATCCGGCCCCGCCGTGGCCATCATCAAACATGCCAACCCCTGCGGCGTTGCCCGGGCGGAAACATTGACGGCGGCTTACCAACTGGCCCTGCGTTGTGACCCGACCAGTGCCTTTGGCGGGATCATTGCCCTGAATGGTCCTTTGGACGGGGACACGGCCCGGGAAATTGCCAAAGTCTTTACCGAAGTGGTTATCGCCCCCGATATAGATACGGAGGCTTTGAATATCTTAAAGGCCAAGAAGAATCTACGTCTGCTGCTGACTGGCGGCCTTGCCGATCCGCAAGCCGTGGGCCAGACTCTTAAATCTGTGGCAGGCGGCTATTTGTTACAGGAACGGGACAATGGCAAAGTTATGCCAGACGACTTGACTGTGGTGACGGACCGCGCGCCTACGGAACAGGAATTACAGGATTTGCTCTTTGCCTTTACCGTCTGTAAGCATGTGAAATCCAATGCGATTATCTATGTGAAAGACGGGGCAACGGTCGGTATCGGGGCCGGACAAATGAGCCGTCTGGACAGTGCGCGCGTTGCCGTCCGCAAGGCGCAGGACGCAAGCGACACAGCAGGCCTGCCGGAAAATATGACCAAAGGGTCTGTGGTGGCGTCAGACGCGTTCTTCCCCTTTGCCGATGGCTTGATCAGCGCGGCAGAAGCCGGGGTAACAGCGGTTATCCAGCCCGGCGGTTCCATTCGCGATGATGAGGTTATTGCTGCCGCCAATGAACGTGGCCTTGCCATGGTCATGACCGGTATGCGTCATTTCAGGCATTGATATTTGGGGGGATAATTCTCCCGCGTTTTTATAATTTAATTCACGGCGTTTTTTTTATTATCAGGGGGGATACTCCCCCACGCCGTGGGCGCTCCCCCTCCTCGCATTGGCTCGGGCGGCCTTTGGCCTTGCCTCACTATGTTCGGATTGGATATTCTTTGGGGTGGTATGTGAATGGGGGAGAAAGTCTTTTTCTCCCCCAATATATCAATCAATGATCACGTTTCTGATTTGGCGGGCGGCGAAGCCCAGTTTGGTGACGTTGATCCGGCCGGCGGTCTGGAAGTCGTGGATGAGCTTTTGAATACGGGCTGTGGAATTTTTCCACCTTGGTTAGCCAGATCTGTGCAGCCTCGATGGTGTCGCCATCTTCAAGATCCTTGAGCGCGGAGCGGGTCAGATTCTTCTGTTGATCCAGAAGATCGGCGACCACGCTATTAACCGCCAGACGATCCCAATGATCGGAAGATTCGACCAGTTCCGCCTCGCCGCGTAGCCAGTCAAAACCAATTTTTTCGCCCAGCATAAAGTAGGCTCGCGCAACATCCGTTACATCTATATCCATATCACGGGCGACCATGACAATATCACAGGCGGCGATCTTCTGTTCCAGATTGGAAATATGGATGGCCAGGTCTTCGTCTACCTTTTGTTCGCAATACATGGCCACTTTGCATTTCAGGCTTTCATCAGTTTGATCCAGAAGGCTGCCTGATGTGCTGAACAGAGTTTGAATACCGGGTTTGAACTGGTCAATGATTTCCTGAATGGGCCGGTTGGCATCGGTGTTATTGAGGAACCAGATGGTTTGGCGCCGCGCAAAGGATTCTACGTCCATCAGCATGAGAATCTGAATGGTGGCCGGTACCATATGGTCCAGGCACTCAATATTTTTATAGAGATCATGGAGGTCAAAGACCTCTGCGGCAAGGATGGCCGCCCGGGCGATTTCCGCCGCCATGGCCCCGGTTTCTTCCTTAATGGCCTGTATGCCGCCCCGATTGACGATCTCGTTACAGATTTCCTTGGCAATAATGCCTTGTTTCAACTGATGTTTGCTAATGTCCGCAGGGTATCTTTCCCGAAGCTGACGGGGGAAGGCCCGGATAAGATATTTATCCAGAAACGGATCGTCCAGAATATCGCTATCCATCAATTCGTCATAAAGACCCATCTTGGAATAGGCTATCAGGACCGCGATTTCCGGCCGGGTCAAGCCAAGCTCGCCCTCGGTCCGTTCAATAAGCTCATCATCGGTGGGTAGGAATTCCAGTTCCCGGTCCAGATGGGCAGTTTTTTCAAGGTCATCCATAAAGCGCACAAAGCTGTCCAGCTCGCGGATGCTGCTGGAACGGGCCAGACTGATGGCCTGGGTTTGCAGGTAATTGTCGTCAAGGACGATTTTGCTTACCTCATCGGTCATTTCCACCAGCAGACTGTCCCGCTGTTTTGGGGTCAGCTTGCCGTCCTGAACCAGAGCATTGAGCAGGATTTTGATATTAACTTCATTGTCTGAACAATCCACCCCGGCGGAATTATCCACCGCGTCCGTATTGATCTGACCACCGTTCAGGCAATATTCGATCCGGCCCCGCTGGGTGCAGGCCAGATTTCCGCCCTCGGCCACCACAGCACATTTAAGTTCGTTCCCGTTAATACGGATGGCGTCATTGGCCCGGTCCCCAACTTGTGAATTACTTTCCCGGGAGGACTTAATATAGGTGCCAATCCCGCCAAACCACAACAGGTCGGAATGAGACCTTAGAATAGCCTTCATCAATTCATTGGGTGTGGCGCTGTCCTGACCGTCTTTAAAGCCAAGGAGATGGCATATTTGCGGGGTGAGCGGAATGGATTTTGATTTCCGGCTGAAAATGCCGCCGCCGCTTGAAATAAGCTTGCTGTTATAATCCTGCCAGCTTGATCTGGGCAGGTCGAACAGGCGTTTGCGCTCGGCATAGCTTTTGGCCGGGTCCGGGTCCGGGTCAATGAAAATATCCCGATGGTCAAAGGCCGCGACCAGTTTCACGGCCTCGGAACATAAAAGCCCGTTGCCGAACACATCACCGGACATATCGCCCACCCCGACAATGGTGATGGAGTCGCTTTGAACATTGATGTCTTTTTCCCGGAAATGGCGCTGAACAGAAACCCAGGCCCCCTTGGCGGTAATGCCCATCTTTTTATGATCGTACCCGTTGGAGCCACCGGAGGCAAAGGCATCATCCAGCCAGAAACCGTAATCCTGCGCCAACCCATTGGCAATGTCAGAGAAGGTGGCCGTACCCTTGTCGGCGGCAACCACCAGATAAGGGTCATCGCCGTCCCGGCGCACAACATTTTCCGGCGGAATAACCGCGCTGTCTTTCAGATTGTCGGTGATGTCCAGCAGACCGGAGATAAAGGTCTTGTAACAGGTGATGCCCTCGGCCAGAA
>JAADFR010000133.1 GCA_013152755.1 Alphaproteobacteria bacterium | reverse complement strand
GCTATGGCCCGACACCGCCAAAGGCAAATTGGCCCGGCGGCGCGCGAATTGCGGTGCAATTTGTCCTGAATTATGAGGAAGGCGGTGAGAATAGTGTCCTGCACGGCGATGCGGGGGCCGAACAATTTCTGTCCGAGATCGTCAATGCGGGTCCGGTGCCGGGGGCGCGGCATATGAGCATGGAGTCCCTTTATGAATATGGTAGCCGGGCCGGGGTTTGGCGGCTGCTCCGCCTGTTTGCCAAATATGATATTCCTCTGACTATTTTCGGGGTTGCGATGGCTCTGGAACGTCATCCGGCGGTGGTGGAGGCCTTTCTGAACGCGGGTCATGAAATATGTTCCCATGGCTATCGCTGGATCAATTATCAGGATGTGCCCGGCGATGTGGAGCAGGAACATATGATGCGCGCCATAGAGATCATCAAACGTCTGACCGGTGAACGGCCCCTTGGCTGGTACACGGGCCGCACCAGCCCCAACACCCGCGCTTTGGTGAGGGAGGAGGGCGGCTTTTTATATGATGCGGATGATTATAACGACGACCTGCCCTTCTGGGTCGGGGATCATCTGGTGGTGCCCTATACGTTGGATGTGAATGACATGCGCTTTGCCACGGCGCAGGGCTTTAATTGCGGTGATCAATTCTACAGCTATCTGAAAGACAGCTTTGATGTGCTATATGCGGAGGAGATGCCGCGCATGATGTCCATTGGCCTGCATTGCCGCATTACCGGGCGGCCGGGGCGTATGGCGGCCTTGGAGCGGTTTTTGAAATATGCTCTGTCTCATCAGGATGTCTGGTTTTGCCGCCGTATTGAAATCGCCCGGCACTGGCGCACGGAACATCCGGCGGGAGGGGTAAAATGACCACAGGTTATCTGCCCCGGCGGCCCAGTAAAATCTCTTACGATGAATTTATGGATATTTACGGCGGAATTTATGAACATTCCCCGTGGGTGGCGGCGGCCGTATGGCAACGCCATATCCCCGAAACCGTGGATACACCGGGCAGTCTGCATTTTGCCATGAAAGGGGTCGTTGATGCCGCTGGAGAGGACAGGCAACTGGCCCTGTTGCGCGCCCATCCGGACCTTGGCGGGCGGGCCGCCGTGCGTGGTGAGCTGACCGCCGAGTCTACTGCGGAACAGAAAGGTGCGGGCCTAGACCAATGTTCGCCAGAGGAATTTGCCGAATTGCAAACCCTTAATAACGCCTACCAGGAAAAGTTTGGCTTTCCCTTCATCATTGCGGTGCGTGGTTTGAACCGGACGGATATTCTGGAAAATTTTCGCCGGCGGCTGGCCCATTCTCATGCGCAGGAATTTCAAACCGCCCTTGAGGAAGTCCATAAAATTGCCCTGTTGCGTCTTGTTAATCTTGAAGTGGATCATAAGTGACCGTCATTCCTGAATTTGCCAGCCGTTATATTGATCTGGCCCAGCCGCGGCTGGGGGCAGAGGTGGTTTTTGCTACCGATGATTTTTTTGCGCCGAAAGAGCGCCTGATCAGTCCGGCAGACCCCATATTTATCCCCGATAAATATGATGATAATGGCAAATGGATGGACGGCTGGGAAAGCCGCCGCAAACGTACCCCCGGCCATGACCATTGTATTGTCAAACTAGGCAAACCGGGCCGAATTAAAGGGCTGGAGATTGACACCCGCCATTTCACCGGCAATTATCCGCCCGCCGCTTCGGTGGAGGTCTGCCATTCTCCGGCGGCCATTCCGGCGCAGGATGCGGTTTGGACGGAAATATTGCCGAAAGAAGATTTGTCCGGCGACAGCCGCCATTTCTATGACATAGAAAATGATCAGGTCTGGACCCATGTGCGGCTTCATATCTATCCTGACGGCGGGGTGGCCCGGTTGCGCGTCTACGGCGTGATTGAGATTGACTGGACGGTTGTCAGGGGACAGGAGATTGATCTTGCAGCCATGGAATGGGGCGGGGTTCCCCTTGCCTGCAATGATGCTCATTTCGGGGTGCCGGCCAATATTATTTCACCGGGAACGGCTAAGAATATGGGTGATGGCTGGGAAACCAGACGGCGGCGGACGCCGGGCCATGACTGGGCCATTTTTGCGCTTGGTACCGCAGGGGTCATTGATCGGGCAGTCATAGAAACGACATATTTTAAAGGAAACTATCCGGACAGATTTTCGATGCAGGCGATATTGGCCGAGACTCTGGCGGCAAGTGATCTTGAGGCTCAGTCGGCTTCATGGCCAATTTTATTGCCCGAACAAAAATTGTCTGCTAACAACAGGCATGAATATGGGGCAGAGATCAAAAGTCCGGGCCCGGTAAGTCATGTCCGGCTTAATATTTTTCCTGATGGGGGCATTGCCCGTATGCGCCTGTTTGGTAAAATTCGGGAATAGAATAAAAACAAGAGGTTGAGAATATGAAGCGGTCTTTAATTGTCTCCTGTATGGCGGTTGGATTTATGGTTGGTTTGGCACAGGCCAAAGAGGTGACGCCAAATCAATGGTATGCATCGGGACAGGCTGCTATAGAGCATCGCCTGGCCCTGAAGGACAGCATAAAGCCCGCGAAAAATATCATCCTTTTCATCGGTGATGGTATGGGGGTTTCCACGGTGACGGCGGCCCGCATTTTTGATGGTCAGTCCAGAGGGGAAACGGGCGAGGAAAATGTCCTGTCCTTTGAGAAATTCCCCCATGTGGCCTATGTGAAAACTTATAACACCAATCAGCAGGTTTCTGATTCAGCGGGGGCGGCCAGCGCCATGAACACAGGCGTTAAAACCCGGGCGGGTGTTTTGGGTATTTCCGGCGTGGCTCATCGGCAGAATTGTATTGAGGCTTTGGTGCATAGTGTTCCAACCCTCGGTGAAGTGTCCAAACAGCATGGCAAGGCTGTTGGTATTGTGACCACGACCCGGCTGACCCATGCCACCCCGGCGGCGGTTTATGCCCATACGCCGGAACGGAGTTGGGAATCGGACAAGAATCTGCCTGATGAGGCCCGGGAAGAAGGCTGTCGGTCCATTGCCCGTCAATTTGTTGAATTCAAGGACGGCGTTGATGTGGCTCTGGGCGGCGGGGCCAAGAAATTTAGTAAAAAACTGCTGAAAAAATGGCATAAACGCAACGCGAAAGGCCGTTTTATTACGGACCAGACCGGATTAAATGCGCTGGACAGTACGGATAAATCCCCTGTTCTGGGGCTGTTTAGCAAAAGCCATATGACCTTCATGCTGCAAAAGAAAAAGGATAATAGCGAACCTACCCTGTCGGAAATGACCGCCAAGGCAATTGATTTGCTGTCCAACCGGAAAGAGGGCTATTACTTGATGGTGGAAGGGGGGCGTATTGACCATGGTCATCACGCGAATATGGCCGGACTTGCGCTCAGCGAGACACAGGAATTTGCCAAGGCCGTTAAAGTGGCCCTGAGTAAGGTGGATTTGAGCGAAACTTTGATTATTGTGACTGCCGATCACAGCCATG
>JAADFR010000132.1 GCA_013152755.1 Alphaproteobacteria bacterium | reverse complement strand
CTAAACGCCAATTACGTCATGGCGTCACTTGCTGATGTGATGACGGTAAGCTTTGAAGGCCCCTGTATGCATGAATGTCTGTTTGATGACCGTTTCCTTGCCGGCACCGGGGTCGCCACACTGGATTTTGCCAAGGCCATGATTGATGAGGGCTATCACCCCATGACCATGTATTTCCCGCTGGTGGTTCACGGCGCCATGCTTATCGAACCCACAGAAAGCGAAAGCAAACAGTCGGTAGACCAGTTTATCGGCTCTCTCCGCCATTTGGTGGCAGAGGCCAAGGCCGGAAATACGGACCTGTTCAGCGGCGCGCCTTACCTCGCGCCCCTGCGGCGGTTAGATGAGACTTTAGCTGCGCGCAAACCTGTGTTACGGTGGCAAAAAACCGCGTAGGGAAAACCGTTATGAGTAGATTTTTGAGGCTTACCGGGGCGACATTGTTTTTTATCGTTGTCGCCTTTGGCATCTTTGTTGCGTTCAACCATGAGAAAGCCTCGCGCCTATATTCCGTCATAACCCTGTTTGATGCCGACAAGATCGTTAATAATTTCTCCCATATGGATGAGGCCTTCCTGACCAAAACGGTCAAACATTCCGGCCCCATATTTGAATTTGGCCATAAGCCGGGAACCCTGCCGGACAGTTTCCCCTTCAAGGGCCAGAATGTGGATACGGATGAGTTCCTGAAACGGCGGGCGACCACGGCGCTTGTGGTCATCAAGGATGACAATATTCTGTTTGAAAAATATTATCTGGCAACCCCGGATACGGATCTGCGCATTTCATGGTCCATGGCCAAATCCTTTACCGTGGCCCTGTTCGGCATTTATGAGGAAAAAGGCCTGATTGATATTGATCAGCCGGTGGAAAAATATCTGCCCGAAATGACAGGCAGCGGCTATGAAGGGGTGCCGGTACGGGCGGTTCTGGCCATGTCATCAGGGGTATTGTGGAATGAGGATTACGGCGATTTCTATTCAGACATCAACCGCATGGGCCGCATTTTGGCCATTGGCGGGTCGCTGGATGACTTCACCACTACCCTGAGCCGGGGAAAAGACTATGGCAAGGAATTCCATTATGTGTCCATGGACACCCATGTCATATCCATGATCGTGCGCCGAGTTACGGGCAAAAGCCTGACCGAACTGGCGGAAGAACATATCTGGTCAAATATCGGCATGGAAAATGATGCCAAATGGATCACGGATTCCATGGGCACCGCATTTGCCCTTGGCGGCCTTAATATGAGGAGCCGTGATTACGCCCGCTTTGGCCGGCTATATCTGAACAACGGTAACTGGAACGGCAAACAAATCATCCCCGAAGCATGGGTCAAGGCCTCTACCTCCCCATCGTATGACCACAATAAACCGGGTCCGGATAAATTCGGCTATGGCTTTCAATGGTGGATTGCCCCCGACGCCCGGCCCGGTGAATTTCTGGCCGTGGGCATTTACGGCCAGTTCATATATATCAACCAGCCGGAACATATGGTCATCGTCAAAAATGCCGCCGACCTGAAATTTATGGATAAGTCACCGCCGGAAAAATACGCCGACGTCCCCTTTTATGACTCAAAACACGAAGCCGTATCTTTCTTCCGCGCCATCACCGACAAATATCATATAGCTGCGGTAACCGCTACGGATTAGGCGTTCTCCGCCTCTACCTGCCGGGTAATATCCTGAATACGTTTCAGGGTATGCTCAAGGGTTTTTTCAAGCTCTGCGGCCTGATCCTGATCGTCTTTCTGGGCCATGACCTTGCCGTCACGGGCTTCGTCCAGCTCATCGGCCAGCAATATGGCCGTCATCAGCAACAGCCGAATATCGGAAACGGACCCCATAACCGTGGCAATCTGGGCGGCCTTGTCATTGATATAATCGGCCAGTTTTGACAGGCGTTCCCCCTCGCCGTCCTTGCAGGCCAGATGGTAATCCTGTTTGTTAAATTTTACGATGACATTAGCCATGATCTATCCCGTTTAATGAAGGCTCTTTTGCGCGATAAGATGATCCAGATCCCGCAGGGTTGCCGTCAACTCCTTTTCCGCCGAATCATTCACCGCTTCCAACCGCTGACATTTTTGTTCCAGCGCCATATATCCGTCTTTCAGGGTGGCGCAGTGTTTTTTCATTTCCTCATTCTCACGGGCCAGCTTTTTGTTCCTGATTTCAAGCTGCTCAATATAGTGCGCCTGCTCGCTAACGCTTGTCTGCTCCCGGCTTTCACTGCGTAAAACTGCCCTTTCAAGGCGTGTCAAGGCCTCCTCAATCGCGGCATCAACCCCTGTCGCGCTGGTTGTTTTTTTAGGTTGCGGCATGTTTTCCCTGTTCTTTGAATTCACAAATGTCATATTTCTTTGTCACATTGTTACAAATTAAAACAGCTTTTTGAAGCCAAAAAAGTGATTTCGCATAAAATCATACAAGCCGCTTGACGAAAGCGCCGCAAACGTACATTGTGCGGCCATAAACCGGGTATTTTCTTCATCACTTATTTGACAGTCGGTAAGATAAATTATGACAATTTCGCAAACCCAGATGGCCAATGCAATCCGCGCTTTGTCCATGGATGCCGTACAGGCGGCAAATTCAGGGCATCCGGGCATGCCCATGGGCATGGCCGATGTGGCCACCGTGCTTTTCACCAAACATCTGAAATTTGACCCCAAATGGCCGGAATGGCCGGACCGGGATCGCTTTATCCTGTCCGCAGGTCATGGCTCTATGCTGCTCTATAGCCTGCTCTATCTGACCGGGTATGACAAGCCAACCATTGATGACATCAAAAATTTCCGCCAACTGCATCAGCCCTGCGCCGGACATCCGGAAGTAAATGAGCTGGCTGGCGTGGAGATGACCACCGGCCCTCTGGGTCAGGGATTGGCGTCTTCCGTGGGCTTTGCCCTTGCCGAACGGCTGTCACAAGCGCGGATGGGTAATATCATTGATCATCATACCTATGTGATCTGCGGCGATGGCTGTTTGATGGAAGGCATCTCCCATGAGGCCATTTCCATGGCCGGACATCTGAAACTTGGCAAGATGATCGTGTTGTGGGATGACAATGAAATCTGCATTGATGGCAGCACCCACGCCACCACATCCGATGATCAGATCGCCCGCTTTGCCGCCTCTGGCTGGCATACGCAGGCCATCAACGGCCATGACCCAGAAGAAATTGACGCCGCCATAGCCGCCGCGAAGCAGGACGACAGACCATCCATGATTGCCTGCCGAACCACTATCGGTTACGGCGCGCCGACAAAACAAGGCACGTCCGGCGTTCACGGCGCCCCCCTCGGCCCGGAAGAAATCGCCGCCGCCCGCAAAATGCTGAACTGGCCCTATGCGCCTTTTGATATTCCGGATGATATTCTGGGAGCATGGCGCACTGCCGGGGGCCGCGCACAGGATGTATCACAACAGTGGAAAGCCGACTTTGACAATCTGGAAGATTCGATCAAGGCTGACTTTAACCGCCGTTTGAATAAAGACCTT
>JAADFR010000131.1:3547-5326 GCA_013152755.1 Alphaproteobacteria bacterium | reverse complement strand
GGTTCGGGCGGCAATCTCCAGCATCATACGGTCGTAAGGGGCCGGGTCATCGCACAGGTCCGGGAAATGAATATTCAGCACATAATCGGCTAGCTGTTTTAGTTCCTCATGCTGATCCGTATAGGTGAAAAACTCAAATGAGCCAAAGCGGATATGGCTTTCACTGAGCCGGACCAGCCCGGCGGCGGTTTCCTGCGTTTCGCGCATGACAGGCTCGTCACTGCTGATCAGGCACAGGGCGCGGCTGGTGGGGATATTCAGGTGATGGAGGGCTTCGCTGGCCAGATATTCCCGGATGCTGGAGCGCAAGACTGCCCGGCCATCGGCCCCCCGGGAGAAGGGGGTCTGGCCCGCGCCTTTTAAATGAATATCCCACAGGATATTGCCCTTGCCCCGCACTTGGCCCAGCAACAACCCCCGGCCATCGCCAAGGCGCGGGCTGTAGCCGCCAAACTGATGCCCAGCATAGACCATGGCCAGTGGCTCCGCACCGTCAAGCATTTCCGCCCCGCTGAAAAATTGTAAGGCAGCCGCACCGGACAGGTCATCCGGGGTCAGGCCGATCAATTTCGCGCCCAAGGGGTTGATGCTTACCATCCGGGCATTGGGCAGGGGCCGTCCGGTCATTTTTACGGAAAATTTATCGCCGAGCAGGGCATATTGATTGTCAAAATTTAACTGCATAATCTTATCATAGCCGTTATTTCGTCTAATTGCTGTAACCGCTTTATTTTTTCAAATGCGGGGAGGGCTTCGGGGTATTGCCGCTTCAGATAGCTGAACCATTGTTTAATCCGGCTGGGCAGATAACCGCGCCCGTGGGCATCCCGCCGGAAAGACGCGTATATGATCAGAAGATCACAGACCTCTGGCCATGTCATGGCGGCGGCATCTTTGCGAATGACATCGACCAGATTGGGCAGACACAGCGCGCCGCGCCCGATCATAATATCATCACAGCCGGATACCTCCCGGCACCTCTTGGCATCGGCCCGCGACCAAATGTCCCCGTTGGCAACAATGGGCAAGCTGACCTGTTGGCGGATGTCATGGATCAAATGCCAATGGGCCGGGGGGCGATAGCCCTCAATTTTGGTCCGGGCATGGATGGTCAGCATATCCGCCCCGGCGCTTTCGATGGCCCGGGCGCAGTCGACGGCAAGGTCAGTATTTTCATAGCCCAGCCGCATCTTAACGCTGACCTCACTTGTCTTGGGCACCGCATCACGTACGGCCTTGACGATCTGATAGAGGGTTTCCGGTTCCTGTAATAAAACCGCCCCGCCCCGGTGGCGGTTCACGGTCTTGGCTGGACACCCAAAATTCAGATCAATGCCGGGTGAGCCAAGCGCCGCCGCCGCCGCCGCATTTTCCGCCATCCATCCCGGATGCTGTCCCAAAAGCTGTACCCGCACTGGTGTCCCGGACCGGGTTTTGCCGCCTTGTCGCAACTCCGGGCATATCCTGTGAAAAAAGGGCGGCTTATAGACCTGATCCACCACCCGGACAAATTCGGTGACGCACAGGTCATACTGTCCGGACATGGTCAGCAACTCCCGCATGGTATGATCGACTACGCCCTCCATAGGGGCCAGAATTATTTTCATGGCGAATACCTGAGCTATCCTCTTGTTTTTTACAAGAGAAGAGGATGTTTTCCAGTTAGGTTAATTGAGTAAGGTCAATGATGGCAGCCCTTAAAAAGTATATCATGGAGTTCACATACAATATAGGAGGTAATAATGTTTGAAAATCCGTCCTTATTAACAAGAATAATTA
>JAADFR010000131.1:0-3530 GCA_013152755.1 Alphaproteobacteria bacterium | reverse complement strand
TTTTAATTGGCCTGTGTGGTTTTATCTCGTTACCCTTTATAATGCCCGAAGCGGGAATGATGCTGCGGTTCGGTATATTATTTTGGTATACAACCCTTGGACTTATCATCGCTATTTTTGGTGTATTTAATTGGCACCCTATTTTGAAAATTCCTATGCCCTGGTGGTTTCGGGCATCATTTATGGGCGGATGGATGAATTTTGTCCTTGTTCTTTTTGCCTATGATATGATGGAGAATTTTTTAGTGGCGGCTTTTGGTCAACAAGGGGTGTTTGCATCTCCTTTCTGGTTTGTTGTTGAAGGGATCATCGTCGGTCTGATCATAGGTTTTTTTGCCACCCGTTATGGTGGCGAAGGGCCGGAAACCGTACGTCAATAGACTTTACAGAATGAATTTCGACAGGTCGGATGTGTCAGACAGGTCGCCGATATGTTCGGTAACGTAAGCCGCGTCTATGGTGACCTCTGTGCCGCTTTTATCGGTGGCGTCAAAGCTGATATTGTCCAGTACCCGTTCCAGTACCGTATGCAGCCGCCGCGCGCCGATATTTTCCACGCTGCGGTTGATCTCGGCGGAGAGTTTGGCAATGGCCCCGATGCCGCTATCGGTGAAATTCAGGGTTACATTTTCCGTGGCCAGAAGAGCGACATATTGCTTGATCAGGCTGAAATCCGGCTCGGTCAGGATATGTTTGAAATCTTCCTCTGTCAGGGCGCGCAATTCCACCCGGATGGGCAGGCGGCCCTGTAATTCAGGCAGCAGGTCCGATGGCTTGGCCAGACTGAAGGCCCCGGAGGCGATGAACAGAATATGGTCGGTTTTTACCGGGCCATATTTGGTGGAGACGATACAGCCTTCGATCAGGGGCAACAGGTCGCGCTGAACCCCCTCGCGGCTAACCTCGCCGCCGCTACGGCCTTCCCGCCCGGCGATTTTGTCAATTTCGTCCAGAAAGACGATGCCAGACTGTTCCGCGTTTTCCAGTGCTTCGCGGATAACGCTGTCCTCATCAAGCAGCTTGTCGCTCTCATCAGATTCGAGGACTTTTCCGGCTTCCTTGACGGTCATCTTCTTCTTTTCGGCCTTTGGCCCCATGGCCTTGCCCATGATGTCATTCAGGTTGATCATGCCCATGCTGGCGCCGGGCATACCGGGGATTTCAAAGGATGGCATGCCGGAGCCGGCACTTTCCATCACCTCAACCTCAATCTCCTTGTCATCCAGCGTGCCTTCGCGGAGCATTCTCCTGAATTTCTGGCGGGTGTCTACCCCTGCCGTGTCACCCACTAGGGCGTCCAGGATGCGTTCTTCGGCGCTTAATTCCGCCTTGGCGGTAACTTGCGTGCGTTTCTTTTCCCGGGTCAGGCCGATGGAGATTTCCACCAGATCACGGATGATCTGCTCTACATCCCGGCCTACATAGCCGACCTCGGTAAATTTGGTGGCTTCTACCTTGACGAAGGGGGCATGGGCCAGCTTGGCCAGTCTGCGGGAAATTTCCGTTTTGCCGACCCCGGTCGGGCCGATCATCAGGATATTTTTTGGCAGGACTTCCTCTTTCATCTGATCGTCCAGATGATGCCGCCGCCAGCGATTGCGCAGGGCAATGGCCACGGCGCGTTTGGCCTGTTTCTGACCGATGATATAGCGGTCAAGTTCGGATACAATTTCACGGGGAGTAAAGGAGGTCATACAGTGTCCAGTATTTCTACAGTCAGATTATTATTGGTATAAACGCAAATGTCGGCGGCAATGGCCATGGCCTTGCGCGCCACCTGTTCCGCGTCAAGTTTCTGATCCATCAGGGCGCGGGCGGCGGCCAAGGCATAATTGCCGCCGGAGCCAATGGCAAGAATACCATCGGCGGATTCCAGAACATCACCGTTGCCGGTCAGCACAAGGCTGACTTCTTTATCCACCACGATCATCATGGCTTCCAGCCTGCGCAGGTAACGGTCGGTGCGCCAGTCCTTGGCCATCTCAACGCAAGCGCGGAGCAATTGGCCGTTATAACGTTCCAGCTTACCCTCAAGCCGTTCAAACAGGGCGAAGGCATCGGCGGTTGATCCGGCAAATCCGGCCACGACGCTACCGTCGCCCAGTTGCCGCACCTTGCGCGCATTGGCCTTGATCACCGTATCGCCGAGGGATACCTGACCATCACCGGCAATGACCACCTTGCCGTCCTTGCGGACGCTGATGATGGTGGTGCCGCGCCAGCCTCTTTTTTCTTCTGCCATGAAAATGCCTTTCCTGATTGTTCAGTCTCACATTCTTTACTATTCAGTTCAACATTTGGGGAATTTTAACGGGTGGGTCAAGGGCCATGTGATTTTTTTTTAGTTTTGTTGGTTTTTTAACCGACTACTGCTATATCTTGCCCCAAGATCGACAAGACGCCAACAATATGTGGAGAAGACCATGCGCACAGCCACTTGCGAGCGCAAAACACAGGAAACGGAAATCACAGTTTCCGTTAATCTGGACGGACAGGGAATCTATGACGTGGACACGGGCATCGGGTTCTTTGACCATATGCTGGAACAGCTCAGCCGTCACAGCCTGATCGACATAAAAATCCGGGCCAAGGGGGACCTCCATATTGACTTTCATCACACGGTAGAGGATGTGGGGATCATTTTGGGTCAGGCCCTGAAACAGGCCATGGGCGAAATGCTGGGCATTACGCGCTATGGCAGTGCTATAATCCCCATGGATGAATGTTGTACCCGGGCGTCAATTGATATTTCCGGCCGGCCGTTTCTGGTCTGGAAAGTGAATTTCAGCCGCGCCAAGTTGGGCGAGATGGATACGGAATTGTTTCAGGAATGGTTTCGCGCCTTTGCTTTTGGGGCGGGCATTACGCTCCATGTGGAAAATCTATATGGCGAGAATAATCACCATATCATTGAATCCAGTTACAAGGCCTTGGCCCGCGCCCTGCGTCAGGCCTTAGAAATTGATGCGCGTAAGGCTGATGCCCTGCCCTCAACCAAGGGCGTGATTGGCGACAAGTCCGATTTGTCATAGGCGATAATATGTCAATAGCCATTATTGATTACGGGTCCGGTAACCTGAGGTCTGCTGAAAAAGCGGTGGAAAGATGCCTGCGGGACCGGGGGATTATGCGGGATGTGGTGGTGACCGCCTGTCCGGAAGCGGTCCAAAAGGCAGACCATATCATCCTGCCCGGTGTGGGGGCCTTCGCGGACTGCATGGCGGGCCTGAGCGCCTTGGACGGTATGATTGACTGTCTTGAGCAAAAAGTGTTGCACCAGGGCACACCCTTTTTGGGCATCTGCGTCGGGATGCAGCTTATGGCCACAGAGGGCCATGAACACGGTATTCATAAGGGGCTGAATTGGATCAAGGGGGCCGTGGAGCCTTTGACTATGCCGGAAGATATGGATTTGAAAGTCCCTCATATGGGCTGGAACCAGATAGAGATTGCCCCGGCGCATAATGACCATCCGGTCCTTGACGGGATCCGGGACGGGGATCATGTATATTTTGTTAATGGCTATCAGT
>JAADFR010000130.1 GCA_013152755.1 Alphaproteobacteria bacterium | reverse complement strand
CCACCTGACTCGCCTTTGCAAGAGGGGAGCCAAGGTGTTTGTGCATTTATATTAACCCGTTTTGTTTAACCGCAAGACCGCCGGAAACAACCGGCTGGCCCGATAAAACGATATGAAAACGAAAAGAGAAAATATTAAATGACTGCTGAACAAATGGCACCAAGTACCGAAGATTTCGCCGCAATGCTCGACGAAGTCTTTGGCGCTGACGAAAGATTCGACGGTAAAGTCGTTACCGGAACCATCATCGCAATTGATAAAGAAGCCGCAACCATTGACATTGGCCTCAAAGCTGAAGGCCGTGTCCCCTTAAAAGAATTCGCAGGCCCCGGGCAAGATGCCGAGCTTGCCGTTGGCGACAAAGTAGACATCTTTGTCGAACGCATTGAAAATGCCACCGGCGAAGCGATCCTGTCCCGTGAGAAAGCCCGCCGGGAAGAATCCTGGACCGTACTGGAAAAATCCTACGAAGCCGAAGAACGTGTTGACGGTGTTATCTTTGGCCGCGTGAAGGGTGGCTTTACCGTTGACCTGAACGGCGCGGTGGCCTTCCTGCCCGGATCACAGGTTGATGTACGCCCCATTCGCGATGTGACCCCACTGATGAATATCACACAGCCCTTCCAGATTTTAAAAATGGACCGCAAGCGCGGCAACATCGTTGTTTCCCGCCGGGCCATATTGGAAGAAACCCGCGCCGAACAGCGGGCCGAGCTGATCACCACATTGGCCGATGGCCAGGTGGTAGAGGGTATCGTCAAGAATATCACTGATTACGGTGCCTTTGTTGATCTTGGCGGCATTGACGGCCTGCTCCATGTGACCGATATTTCATGGAAACGGATCAACCACCCAACTGAAGTTCTTAACATCGGTGATACCATCAATGTACAGATCATTCGCCTGAATCAGGAAACACAACGTATCTCCCTTGGCATGAAACAGCTGCTTGAAGACCCATGGTCCACTGTAGAAGCCAAATTCCCACTGGGCACCAAGCTCAAGGGCCGGATCACAAATATCACCGATTATGGTGCTTTTGTTGAGCTGGAAGAAGGTATCGAAGGTCTGGTCCATGTGTCTGAAATGAGCTGGGTCAAGAAGAATGTTCATCCCGGCAAGATCGTTTCCACCAGTCAGGAAGTCGAAGTTATGGTTCTGGAAATTGATCCGGAGAAACGCCGTATCTCCCTTGGCCTGAAACAATGTCTGGATAATCCTTGGGATGCCTTTGCCGATAAATATCCGGTGGGCACTGAAATCGAAGGCGAGATCAAGAACATCACCGAATTTGGTATGTTCATTGGACTGGCAGACGGCGAAGTGGATGGCATGGTTCATCTGTCCGATCTGGACTGGAACAAATCCGGCGAAGTTGCCCTTGCTGAATATAAAAAGGGTGACAGAACCAAGGCGGTCATTCTGGATATTGATATTGAGAAAGAACGTATCTCTCTTGGCATCAAACAGCTGACCTCCGATCCGATCGGCACTGTCAAGGGCCTGAAAAAAGGTGGCACGGTGACCTGTATGATTACCAAAGTAACCGAAAACGGCCTTGAGGTTACCCTTGGCGAAGATGATACACCCATGGAAGCCTTTATCCGCCGCGCGGACCTGAGTCGTGACCGTTCCGAACAACGGCCAGAGCGTTTCTCTGTCGGTGACAAAGTGGACGCCATGGTCACCTCATTCGACAAGAAAAACCGCAAAGTCGGCCTGAGCATCAAGGCACTGGAAATCACGGAAGAAAAAGAAGCTGTCAAACAGTATGGTTCTTCCGACAGTGGCGCGAGCCTCGGCGATATTCTGGGGGCCGCTTTGGCCGCTAACAAGGATGAGAAATAATCTGAATCACTGAGGGCATTTTCCCTCAAACAGATATTTCGCCTGTAAATTTTCAGACCCGTCCGGTTATCCGGGCGGGTTTTTTACCGTAAAATTCAGATTATTTATCATTATACGGCCTAATACCCCTAAAAACGCCTTTTTTTTAGGGACTTAACCTTGACGGGGCAAAAAGTCTCTGGCACCCTGCAAGGAATAAAAATCAGAAATATTCAATTAAAGGGAATTAGTGATGATAAAGTCAGAGTTGATTATGCGTCTGGTTGAGGCCAACCCCCATCTTTATCAACGTGACGTGGAGCGGATCGTCAATACTATCTTTGAGGAAATTACCGATGCCCTAGCCAAAGGCAACCGGGTGGAGCTTCGGGGTTTCGGGGCCTTTTCCGTCAAGCATCGGCCAAAACGCATCGGACGTAACCCGCGCACCGGTGAAACGGTGAATGTGCCGGAAAAATATGTCCCTTATTTTAAAACCGGAAAAGACCTGCGGGAACGACTCAACAATAAATAGCCCTTTCCCGTTACGCCGGTTTAAAGGCAGGATATAATTCACCATGCGTATTTTAGCCTTCGCGGCTTTTGTTATCTTCACGGCCTTTTGCATCATTGCGGCGGTTTCAAACAGAACAGATGTATTCTTCAGCCTGCACCCCCTGCCCTTTGGCTGGGATGTACCGCTTTATATGATATTATTTGCTGGTATTTTTATCGGCCTTGGGGCCGGGGCCTTGGTCATGACCATAAAATCCGTCAAACAGGCCCACCATAACCGCCAGCAAATCAAAAAAATCCGTGATCTGGAAAAACAGCTTAAAGAAGTTACCACGCCTGACCTGAATGAGACGATCAAATGAAATACATGCTCCCCTCACAACGCATATTATGTGCGCTGGACACGACGGACCCCCACGGGGCTTTCGGGCTGGCGGCCAAATTGCGGAAATATGTCGGCGGGGTCAAGCTGGGGCTGGAATTTTTCGGGGCCAATGGGCCGGCAGGCTTTTCCCATGTGGCCAAATCCGGCATGCCCATTTTCCTTGACCTGAAGCTCCATGATATTCCAAACACGGTGGCCAAGGCCGTCCATGCGCTTATGCCCTTAAACCCCATGATTATGACCATCCACACAGGCGGGGGGGCCGCCATGATGACCGCCGCCGCCAATGCCGCCACGCAGGCCGCCGAAAATAGGGGCGGCAAACGGCCTCTTATGGTTGGGGTCACAATCCTGACCAGTCTGGATGACAGCGACCTTATGGCCGTTGGCCTCACCACCCCGGTTGAGGATCAAGTGGTGCGCATGGCAAAGCTCGCGCAAAGCAGTGGCCTGGACGGTGTGGTCTGTTCGCCCTTTGAAATTGCCGCCATTCGTGCGGCCTGTGGCCCCGATTTCATCCTGGTAGTGCCCGGCATCCGGCCCGTGGGCAGTGATGCCGGAGATCAGAAACGGATCATGACCCCGGCGGAGGCCATTTCACTCGGCGCGGATTATCTGGTCATTGGCCGCCCGATTACCCAGGCTGACAATCCAGCGCAGGCCGCCGAAATGATCGCCCAACAGCTGAACGACACCCCATGACCATCCGCGCCAAGATATGCGGCCTGAGCACCCCGGCCGGAAACCGTAAAGGCCGCCGTGGACGCCGGAGCCAGCCATGTGGGATTTGTCTTTTTTGCCAAATCACCGCGCAACATCAGCCCCGAACTGGTGGCGGAGCTCTGCAAAGATATTCCGTCGTCCGTGGTCAAAACCGGGGTCTTTGTCAACCCGGAGGACAGCCAACTTGACCGCATACTGACCGTGGCCCCCCTTGACCTGTTGCAGCTGCACGGATCAGAAAGCCCCGCCCGTGTGCAAGAAGTCAAAGCCCGTTTCAAGCGGCCCGTGATGAAGGCTATCGCCGTATCAGGCCCCGATGACATGGTCAGGGCTAAAGCTTATGAAAGCAGCGCCGATATGCTGCTTTTTGATGCCAAGGCCCCCACGGAGCTGACCGATGCCCTGCCCGGCGGCAATGGTCTTGCCTTTGACTGGCAAATCATTCAGGCGGCAGAAATAAACCTGCCGTGGATGTTGTCCGGCGGTCTGAATATGGATAATATAGCCGACGCCATCGCCATCAGCGGCGCACAGATGATTGATGTCTCCAGCGGCGTTGAAAGCCGCCCCGGCCTGAAAGACAGTGCCAAAATAAAAGCCTTTATGAGCAAAGTGAACAGCCTATGACAAAAAATACATATCGGTCCGGCCCGGATAATGACGGGCGATTCGGTATTTTCGGCGGACGTTTTGTCGCCGAAACCCTGATGCCGCTCATATTGGAGCTGGAAGAGGCCTAT
>JAADFR010000129.1 GCA_013152755.1 Alphaproteobacteria bacterium | reverse complement strand
AAGAAAACCACAGGTTTCTGTTCCCGACATGACCTTCATCACCACTGATTATGGGGTAATCCGATTGTTTGATACGGGCGGCGACAAACCTGTGCTAATAACAGTTCCGGACGGGCCGAATGTGATTGAGCATCATCTTAGCCTGATCGCCAAATTGTCAAAAAATTTCAGGGTGATCTGCTTTGAATTTCCGGGGTTTGGCCTTTCCCGCCCCAGCTTTGCCTATGATTATTCCTTTGCCAAATCCGCCGCCCTTATCCTGAATGTGATGGACATCCTGAAAATTGACCGGGCGGCCCTGTCCTTTTCCTGTTCCAACGGTTTTTATGCCATCAAGGCGGCACAAATGGCCCCGGACCGGATCAGCCGCCTGTTCCTTGCCCAAACCCCCTCACTGCACTCTATGGAGAAATGGACCGCCGGAGCGGTGCCGAAAATCCTGACCTTACCAATTATAGGACAGGTCACCAATGCAGTGATGGAGAAAAAGCTGGCCCATCTCTGGTATCATTATGCCCTGCCGAAAGATATGGATAAATCCGCCTATCAGGAAACCGCCCGGCGCGCCCTGAACAGCGGCGGTTGTTTTTGTTTGTCCGGGCTGGTTCAGGGATTACAGCGCGAAATTGGCACGTCTTTGCAGGCACTGGACGTTCCGGCAACGCTTATCTGGGGCCAGAGAGACCATACCCACCGCCACACCGACAGCCAGACCATCACCGATCACCTGCCCCGGTGCGAGGTCATCACCTTCGATAATTGCGCCCATTTCCCCGAACTGGAAAACCCGGACCGTTACGTTACATTGGTCAATGAACGGGTGTGAATTTGATTACTATTGATCAACGGCTGCGCCCTTTGGTTCTCTCTTGACACTATTCCTTTTCGAGCTGCAACAGATCACCCGGTTCACAATTCAGGGCATCACACAGGGCCACCAATGTGGAAAAGCGAATTGCGCGGGCTTTTCCCTGTTTGAGGATAGACAGGTTCGCCAATGTTATGCCGACTTCCCGGGACAACTCTGTTAAGGACATCTTACGCTGAACCAGCAACATATCCAGATTGATTTTGATCATGCTGCTCATACTATATGGTCCCCAGTTGTTCTTGATATATATTGGCCGCCTCGCGGGCAATACCAGACAAAACGAGGATCAACAGACCTAAAAACACACCGGTGCCGCCATTTTGAAAGGCGGGATATATTTCTACTCCCGGAAGATTAAACGTAATATCATCGAGCATCATCCGGCCACCAAAATACTGTATTATGGGTATTATGATATTTCCTGAAATTACGGCTATGCCAATTTTTTTAAGACGTCCGGCATTTTCCAAAGTGAAATACATATTTGTGACCAGTGACGCAAACATATCCCGCATTTGCTTTAAGCCATAAAGCACAAACAGGAGCATCACCTCATTAACCGCAATGAATATATACCACACCGTGACGCTAAGTGTTTCAAAGTTCAACAGAGTCTTTCCGCTAATGACCCCGCTGCGCAGGCCTTCCGTATTAGCGGCCATATCGGTTAGCTGTTCCAGGTCAATCTCAATCCCCATAAAAGCATTTAAATCCACCCCCCATTGATTCCCCCCTTCTGAAAAGTAACCCACGCTAATAACGCCGCCGACAATCGGCATTAACACAGTTAAGGCAAGAAACAGATACCACATAACATCAAGATAGCCCTTGACCAAACGGGTAATTTTGTTCGGTTTTGCGGTCTGAGCCAAGTCAATATCAATGCCCGGTTCATTTGAACCTGCATTTGGTTTATGTCGAAAATGCCGTACCAGAAATATGGCAAGGCTGATGAAAATTAATATTAGGAATAGTTCTGCGTACATTCTTTATCTCCAAAATAGAATATGTTTCTCCCTTTTGGAATACCCATTTCAGCATTGAATAGCAATATATATTTATTGATAAACGATATATATTTATTGAAAATCAATGTTTTTCACTCACTTTCCAAGGAATGTTAAACTTTATAAAAATGCTATGTCATTGGAAACAAAATATAAAAGCAAAGACAAAATGCTAAAATTAATTTACCCTGTTGTTTAATATCTAAAATAAACAGGGAGGTTCATCATGTGTATTTATTTGACTTTAGGGATAATTTTATTCGGGCTGGTACATTTATATCCGGCTGTATTTGCCACGAGTCGCGCCGCAATAGGGGCCAAAATCGGCCATATGACCTATAAGGGCATTCATGCGCTCCTGATCATTCTCTCCCTTGTTATGATTGTCTATGGCTGGCAGGAGGCCGTGGATATTACCATGGTTTACACCCCGCCCGCATGGGGGCCGATGGTCACTATTTTGCTAATGTTTTTAGCCGTATTCCTGTTTATCTCTGCCCGAGCTGGCGGCAATATCAAACGCCTAGTCCGCCATCCTCAGCTAAGCTCTATCATCCTGTGGGGCGTGGCCCATCTTCTATCCAATGGGGACAGCCGGTCGGTTACTTTGTTTGGGGCAATGATTGTCTGGGCTATCTTACAGATGTTCTTCCTCAACCGCCGTGACGGCGCATGGCAGAAACCAGATAAATTCCCGATCTTGCGGGATATTATTGTGGTGGTGGTTTCTGTGGTCATATTTGTCGCCCTGATAGCAGGCCATGCCCATTTCACCGGGGTGCCGCTAAGCCGTTCATAAATGGTTCAGGTTGGTTAAGGTATAATCTCATCAAATCATAATTGGTGAGGTTGTTATGAAAATTCGATTTGTCAGCTATTTTCTGGGCTTTAGTCTTCTGGCCGCCGGACTTACGGCGATTGCCGATGAGACCAAGCCCGATACCATTAGCGCAGAACAGTATAAGGCCCTTGTGACCAACTATCGCAAGGGCAATGACTGCATCTATTCCCGGACCATAAATGACTGGACCGAGCTGGATAACCGGAGCCTTATTCTTTATGCGCCCACAAAGAACAAGCCCTATTATGTCAGTCTGCGGCGGCAGTCATCTGATCTGAAGTTTGCCCATAGCATCGGGGTATATTCAAAATTTGATAACCGCGTCTGTCCTTACGGCGGTAATGCTCTGTTCATTGACGGGGAGCGTTACACCATCGGCGCCATAAAGAAGCTGGACAAGAAAACCGCCAAACAACTCATTGCCTTTAACGAGAAAAAATAGGCCGCCTATTCCACGGTGACGGATTTGGCCAGATTGCGCGGCTGATCCACATCTGTGCCCTTGGCCACTGCAACATGATAGGCCAGAAGCTGTACCGGAATAGCATAGAGCAACGGGGTGACAAATTCATCCAGCATGGGCAGAGCAATGGTCGCGATGGCATCCTGCCCGTCGCTTTTGGCCCCCTGCTCGTCGGTGATAAAGATCACCTTGCCTTTACGGGCGATGACTTCCTGCATGTTTGAAACGGTTTTTTCATAGAGCCGCCCGCTGGGCGCGATCACAATGATCGGCACATGTTCGTCAATCAGGGCGATGGGACCATGTTTCATTTCCCCCGCCGCATAGCCCTCCGCATGGATATAGGAAATTTCCTTTAATTTCAGCGCGCCTTCCATGGCGATGGGGAATTCAAGCCCCCGGGCCAGATAGATCACATCCCGCGCCTTGGCCACCTCATCAGCAATGGCCATGATGGCTTCCTCATGGTTCAGCACATCGGCCATACGGGCCGGGGCCTCGGTCAGGGCAATACACAGCCGGGCTTCCTCTG
>JAADFR010000128.1 GCA_013152755.1 Alphaproteobacteria bacterium | reverse complement strand
GCCGCAACCGCCCTTGAAAAGGCAACCGTTACCGATTAACCCTCAAAATCCGCCAGATATTTCTGCGCCAAAGTTTGATAATTCACCACCCAGACCATCATTTCTTCCAGAGCCGCCTCTGTCAGGTCGCGGATTTTCTTGGCCGGGCGTCCCACCCAAAGCTCCTGTCTGCCCACCGTCTTACCGGGGCTGAGCAAAGCGCCGGCGGCCACCATACCCATGTCCTCTATGACACAACCATCCATGGTTACGGCCCCAAGACCGACAAAGCCTCGGTCCCCAATGATGGTGCCGTGGATCATGCAGCTATGACCGATCAGCACCTCATCACCGATCAGGGTCGCGGCCCCACCGCCTTCCACATGGACCACCGTATCATCCTGAATATTGGTGCCTTTACCAATGCGGATTTTATTGACATCACCGCGCAAAACGCAGTTAAACCAGACGCTTGAGCCTTCGCCAATCTTTACATCGCCGATAATACGGGCCCCGGGGGCGATGAATACGCCCGCGCCCAATTCGGGCCAGATGCCGTTAAAACGATAGAGCTTGCCGCCACCGGGCGCGCGCCTGAAATAGTCTGTTGTCATTTTGATCCCTTTTTAAGGAAACAGGGGAGCCTGTTCCAGTGACAATGTTTCCGGCAGGTCGAACATGATATTCATATTCTGTATAGCCTGTCCCGATGAGCCTTTGATCAGGTTATCAATGACCACCACCAATATAGCCCGGTTCGGCACCCGGTCGGCAAAAACCCCGATCAGGCATTGATTGGACCCGCGTACATGACGGGTAGCCGGCACAACCCCCTCAGCCACCACATGGACGAAGGGCTCATCCGCATAGGCATTGATCAGCCCGGCCCGCAAATCCTCTACGGTCTGGCCGTCCGTCAGATTGACATATATGGTTTCCAACTCGCCCCGGTTCATGGGAACCAGATGTGGGGTGAAGGTCACCATCAGGTCATCACCGGATGCGCGGGAAAGCTCCTGCTCTATCTCCGGCGAATGACGGTGGGCGGCAATGGCATAGGGATGAATGGCCTCAGATACCTCGGTAAAGAGATTGGCCTCTTTCAGGGAACGGCCCGCGCCGCTAACCCCCGACTTGGCGTCAATGATAATACCGTCTTTTTGAATAAGCCCGTCCTTCAGCAAGGGGATCAATGTCAACAATGCCGCTGTCGGATAGCATCCGGGGCAGGCCACAAGACGCGCCGCTTTTATGGCGTCCCGATAATGTTCGGTCAGGCCGTAAACCGCCTCTTTCTGTAATTCTGGGGCCTGATGATATTCGCCGTACCATCTGGTATAAACATCCGTATCCCGCAGCCTGAAATCCGCCGACAGGTCAATGACCTTGACCGATCCCTTGATGGCATTGGCATAATCCGCCGGGCGTTCAATGATCATTTCATCAATGAAACCATGGCCCGTATCATGGAGGATCCCCTTGATAATTTCCTGTGACGTAGCGTGAGGCAAGGCACAAAAAATCACATCCAGTTCAAGCCCCGGCCATTCCACATCCTTGATCGCCATCAGGTCCGGTAGCCCAAGCCCCGTCAAATGGGGATAGACGCTTTCAATGGCCTGTCCTGCTTTGCGGTCCGCCGTTATCAGGGCAATTTCCACATGAGGATGACGCACCAGCAATCGGATCAGTTCCGCCCCGGTATAGCCGCTGGCGCCCAAAATTGCTGCTCTGATCTTTTTTCTGCTCTGTGTCATCTGCTTATTTCCATGTTAGGGTCTGTTAAATATTATATAGGCTTAAATGTAATATTATCCAGTCCTAAATCATCATTATATTACAGGTGCAAAGGCCCGATTCTGCTTTACGGTGCCGTAAGCAAAGCTGGTATCAATGGATGAAATCGCCGGTATCTGGTGAATCTTCTCCCGGATAAAGACTTCATAGGCTTCCAGATTACGGATAATCACCCGCAACAAATAGTCATTGCCGCCGGTCATCAGGTAACAATCCAGTATTTCATCTATCCGGTTCACATGTTCCTCAAAGACCCGCACGGCCTCCTTATTGTGATGTTCCAGCCGGATACGGACAAACACCGTCACCGGCAGGCCGTAAGCCGCCTGATCCACGATGGCCCCATAACCGGTAATGATTCCCGCCCGTTCCAGATTGCGCACCCGGCGCAGGCAAGGGGACGGTGACAGATTCACCCGGTCCGCCAGTTCATTATTGGTCAGCCGGCCATTCTGCTGGAGCTCACGGATGATCTGTTGGTCTTTTTTATCCATTTCTTATCCTTTATTGGCATAATACACCAATAACTATGCATATACGGGGTAATTTGGCAACAAATATCAGCATATACATGCTATAATTAGTCTTATAAATTCAGCAACAGGATTACGACCATGACAGGCCCGAAAAATACCGCCCCCAACAGTTTTGCCACCCGCGCCATCCATCATGGTTATGATCCACAGGATGAACATGGGGCGCTGACGCCGCCGCTTCACCTGACCTCCACCTTTGCCTTTGCCACCGCAGAAGAAGGCGGCGAGATGTTTCAGGGGGAACGCGCCGGGCATATCTATTCCCGCATATCAAACCCCACATTGGACCTTTTGGAACGACGGATTGCCAATCTGGAAGGCGGCGAAGCGGCGCTGGCCAATTCCTCGGGCATGGGGTCCATCACATCCGTGCTCTGGACATTCCTTGAGCCGGGGGATGAGGTCATTCTGGACAAGACCCTCTATGGCTGTACCTTTGCTTTCATGCATCACGGTTTGCGCAAATTCGGCATCACCATAACCCATGTGGATATGTCCGACCCGGAAAATCTGGTTCAGGCCATGTCGGCCAAAACAAAAATCGTTTTCTTTGAAACCCCCGCCAACCCCAATATGCGGCTGGTGGATATTGCGGAAACCGCCCGTATTGCCAAGGCGGGCGGGGCCAAGGTGGTGGTGGACAATACCTATGCCACACCGTTGCTCACCCGGCCCCTTGAACTGGGCGCGGACATTGTGGTGCATTCAGCGACCAAATATCTGGGCGGTCACGGCGACCTTGTGGCCGGGCTGGTCATTGGCAGCCATGACGACATTCTGCGCATCCGTATGGAGGGCATGAAAGACATGACAGGCTCCATCATGGCCCCCTTCAATGCCATGCTGGTCACCCGTGGCCTGAAAACGCTGGAACTGCGTATGGCCCGCCATTGTGAAAGTGCCATGACAGTGGCCCGGGAGCTGGACGCCCATCCCGCCGTTGAGAATGTATTTTTCCCCGGCCTTGAGAATTTCGCCCAGCATGATCTGGCCAAAAAACAAATGGCCGATTTCGGCGGCGTCATTGCCTTTGAAATTACCGGGGGCCGCCCGGCTAGCATCAAAGCCATGAACCGGATGACCATGATCCACCGGGCCGTCAGTCTGGGCGATGCGGAAACATTGATTCAGCATCCGGCCAGCATGACCCATTCCACCTATACGCCGGAAGAACGGGCCGCCCACGGCATCAGCGAAGGCCTGATCCGCCTGTCCATCGGGCTGGAAAATGTCGATGATATTCTGGAAGACCTGATCGGAGCCTTGCCAACCGCGCTGAGGAAAGTCGGCTAGGCCAAACTTCCTCACAAAAAATGACTTATTAGACAGTATCAGTTCACCAACCGCTCGCCTTCGGGCCAAAAGGGTTTTCTAAGGTCCATTTTCAGGGTTTTTCCTGCCGCCGACAACGGAAATTCTGTG
>JAADFR010000127.1 GCA_013152755.1 Alphaproteobacteria bacterium | reverse complement strand
GAGAAGCCAAGGAGTGCGCCATGTCTGTTGCAGAAAATATTTTTGATCTTTATTCCAGTCAGTATGATGAACAGAGGGAAAGTGAACTTTCCTTAAGAGAATACCTCAGGGGGTGCAAGGAAGACCCGGTGATGTATTCCACCGCCGCCGAACGGATGATCAAGGCGATAGGCGAGCCGGAAATGATTGATACCTCACGGGATGAGCGGCTCGGGCGCATCTTCATGAACCGTACCCTCAAACAATATAAGGGCTTTGAAGAATTTTTCGGCATGGAAGAAACCATTGAGCGCATGGTGGGCTTCTTCAAACATGCCTCCCAGGGCCTCGAAGAACGCAAACAGGTTCTCTATCTCCTCGGCCCCGTGGGCGGCGGCAAATCATCCCTTGCGGAACGGCTTAAGGAAATGATGGAAAAAGAACCGATCTATGTTCTTAAAGCCGGGGATCATATCAGCCCGATATTTGAATCGCCGCTGGGCCTGTTTAACCCCGATACTATGGGCGATGTATTGAGCGATAAATACGGCATTGCCCGCCACCGCCTGACCGGCCTTATGTCGCCCTGGGCCTTGAAAAGGCTGGATGAATTCGGCGGCGACATTTCCAAATTCACCGTGGTTAAGATGAACCCGTCCAAACTGCGCCAGATCTGCATCGCCAAGACCGAACCGGGCGATGAGAATAATCAGGATATTTCAACATTGGTCGGCAAGGTGGACATCCGCAAGCTGGAATATTTCTCGCAAAATGACACGGACGCCTATGCCTATAGCGGCGGCTTGAATACGGCGACGCAAGGCATTCTGGAATTTGTCGAGATGTTCAAAGCCCCCATCAAGATGCTGCATCCCCTGCTGACCGCAACACAGGAGGGCAATTATATCGGCACCGAAAATATGGGCGCAATCCCGTTTCAGGGTATTATCCTCGCCCATTCCAACGAGTCCGAATGGCAGACCTTCAAGAATAACAAAAATAACGAAGCCTTCATCGACCGGGTTTATGTGATCAAGGTGCCCTATTGCATGCGCGCCGACGAGGAGGCACAGATTTACGATAAACTGCTGAGGAAGTCAGAGCTGGATAAAACCAACTGCGCCCCCGGCACATTGGATATGATGGCCCGTTTCAGTATCCTGACCCGGCTGAAAGAGCATGAAAATTCCAATCTCTATTCCAAGATGCGGGTCTATAACGGTGAAAATCTGAAAGATGTGGATCCCAAGGCCAAGCCCATGCAGGAATATAAGGACGCCGCCGGGGTCAATGAGGGCATGGACGGTGTCTCCACCCGCTTTGCCTTCAAGGTACTGGCCGAGAGAGACCTTTAATTATGACACCTATGAGGTGGCCGCCGATCCGGTTCACCTGATGTATGTTCTGGAACAGGCTTTGCTACGCGAACAATTGCCCGAGGAAGTGGAAAAGAAATACCTCAATTTCATCAAGGCCGAGATGGCCCCGCGTTATGCGGAATTTATTGGCAATGAAATCCAGAAGGCTTACCTTGAATCCTACGGTGATTATGGTCAAAATCTGTTTGACCGCTATATCTCCTATGCGGATTCATGGATAGAGGGCCATGATTTCAAAGACCCGGATACCGGGCAACTGCTGGACAGTAAAATTCTGGATCAGGAATTGTCCCAGATTGAAAAACCGGCGGGTATTTCGAATCCTAAGGATTTCCGTAACGAAGTGGTTAAATTTGCCCTGCGCGCCCGGGCAAACAATGCAGGCAAGAATCCCAAATGGACCTCTTACGAAAAACTGCGCCAGGTGATCGAAAAACGCATGTTCAGCAGCGTCGAAGACCTGCTGCCGGTCATCAGCTTTGGCTCCAAAAAAGACAAGGATACCGAAGGCAAGCATCATGAATTTGTCTCGCGCCTGACCGAACGGGGGTACAGCGAACGACAGGTTCATCGGCTGGTCGAATGGTATATGCGGGTTAACAAGGCCGGGTAACGGAAGGTGATTTACCATGATGCATATCATCGACAGAAGGCTGAACCCCAAGGGCAAAAGCCTGTCAAACCGCCAGCGTTTTCTGGACCGGGCCAAAAAACAGATCAAGCGCGCTGTTAATGACGCCATAAAAGACCGTAAAATCAGCAATACGGACGGCGGTGAGCGGATCAAGATCCCCGCTGACGGCCTGACCGAACCACGCTTTATGGGCGATATGACAAAAGGCCACCGGGACCGGGTCATGCCCGGCAACCGGGACTTTATGCCCGGCGACAAGATCAAGCGTCCGCCGCCCCAGGGCTCAGGTCAGGGCGGACGGGAGGCCAGTGAAGACGGCGAGGGTGAGGATAGTTTCCAATTCACCCTGACCCGTGATGAATTTCTGGATATTTTCTTTGAGGATATGGCCCTGCCCGACTTCATCAAGAAATCCATCAAGGAGGAAGTGGTCCATGAATTCCAACGCGCCGGATATAAACGGCAAGGATCACCCAGCAATCTGAACCTGAAGCTGACCATGCGCAACAGCCTCGCCCGCCGTCTGTGCCTGCGCCGTCCCCGGGAAACCGAAATTGCGGAACTGGAAGATAAAATCACCCTGCTGCGCAAAAAAACCAACCTGCCGATCAAGGACCAGAAAAAACTGCTTGCCCTCTTGGAAGAACTGGAGGTAAAGCAGAAACGCCGCCGGATAGTGCCCTATATCGACCCGCTGGATGTGCGCTATACCAGCTTTACCGAGGTCGAAAAACCCAATACCCACGCGGTCATGTTCTGCCTGATGGATGTGTCCGGCTCTATGGGCGAAGTGCATAAGGAACTGGCGAAACGGTTTTTCATGCTGCTCCATCTGTTCCTGACCCGGCAATATAGCAAGGTCGATGTGGTCTTCATCCGCCATACTCACCTGGCCAGTGAAGTTGATGAAGAAACCTTCTTTCATTCGCGGGAAACCGGCGGCACCATTGTCTCCACCGCGCTGGAAGTGATGCAGAAAGTGATCACTGACCGCTATCCGCCCGAAGACTGGAACATCTATGCCGCGCAGGCCTCGGACGGGGATAACCTGAATAGTGACAATGCCCGCTGCCGGCATATCCTGACACAGGAATTATTGCCCCAATGCCAGTATTTTGCCTATGTGGAGGTCTGGGACCGTCATGAAGCGGAAATGTTCCCCAGTGATGGCAACGCCACCCGCCTGTGGCAAACCTATGATCAAATCACCAAGAGCCATGAGAATTTCGCGGTTCGCAAAGTCACCGGGCCAGAGGATATTTTCCCGGTCCTTCATGACCTGTTCGATAAAAATAAAACCAGCGAGGCCGTATGATGAGTGCATCGAAAAAAAAGGCCAAAATTACGCCCCTGTTTGACAGTGCCGACTGGGATTACGCCGCTGTGGACAAGGTCTTTCAGGCCATCCAGACGATCGCCATAGATGAAATGGGCCTTGATGTTTATCCGACACAGGTGGAGGTCATCACATCCGAACAGATGCTGGATGCCTATTCCTCGGTGGGGATGCCGCTCATGTATAGCCATTGGTCCTTTGGCAAGAGCTTTGTCCGGGATGAGGCCAGCTATCGCAAAGGGGCCAGCGGTCTGGCCTATGAAATTGTCATCAATTCAAATCCCTGTATCTGTTACATCATGGAAGAAAATTCCATGACCATGCAGACCCTTGTTCTGGCCCATGCCGCCTTTGGCCATAATCATTTTTTCAAGAATAACCATCTGTTCAAGCAATGGACGGATGCCAATGCCATTTTGGACTATTTGCAGTTTGCCAAAAACTATATCGCCAAATGCGAAGAAAAATACGGCCTGAAAGAGGTGGAAAAAATACTGGATAGTGCCCATGCCTTGCAAGGACAGGGTATTGATAAATTCACCCGCCGTCAAAAGCTGGACAGCGCGGCCCTGCGGGAGAAAGAACTGGCCCGGGCGGAATATGAACGGTCCCAATATAGCGAATTATGGCGCACCCTGCCCGAAAGCAAAAGCAAGGACAGCCATGAGATTGACCAGATCGAAAAGGAACTGGCGCGCAAACTTGGTCTGCCGGAGTCCAACCTGCTATATTTTCTGGAAAAACACAGCCCCATATTGGAAAGCTGGCAGCGCGAGATTTTACGCATTGTGCGCTCCATCGCCCAGTATTTTTACCCCCAGCGTCAGACAAAACTGATGAATGAGGGCTGCGCCTGTTTTGTTCATTATCATATTATGAACCGGCTTTATGACACCGGCCAGATTACCGAGGGGGCCATGCTGGAATTTATTGATTTCCATACCCGCGTTGTGGCCCAGCCTGACTTTGACAGCCCTTATTTCTCCGGCATAAACCCCTATGCACTGGGCTTTTCCATGATGAAGGATATTGAGCGCATTTGCGAACAGCCCACCGACGAGGACCGGGAATGGTTCCCGAATATTGCCGGGAATAACCGGGCTATTGCGACCCTGAAAGACGCTTGGGAGAATTTCCGGGATGAGAGTTTTATCCTGCAATACCTCAGCCCCCACCTTATGCGGGAACTACGCCTGTTCAATTTGAAAGACGATACATCGAAGCCCCATTATGTGGTTGATGCCATCCATAATGAACAAGGTTACAAGGCGGTGCGCAGCGCCCTTGCCGCCCAATATTCGGTGGCCAATCTTGATCTGGATATGCAGGTGACGAATGTGGATCTTCACGGCAACAGGTCCATGATCCTGACCCATAATATGACCAATGGTATGACGTTGGAGGAAAAACAGGCTGATATGACCCTCGCCCATATTCAGCGGCTATGGGGTTATGATGTGACCCTGAACAGCGTTGATCCCAATACGAATAAAATTAAGAAATCCTATTCGGATTGAGGTTTGAAATTTCGGCGTTTAAAGCGCAGATAACAAATCCCGGCCAGCATGATAACAATCACCACGGCCCGAAAGGACGATGTTGCGTTATCATGATAAAAGTTCAGAACCGCACTGGCCACCATAATCAGGCCCAGAACAACACCGCCCAAAATCGTCAGGCGCGGTATGGTCAGCATTAATCCTGCAATAGATTCCAGAAAACCAACCACAACC
>JAADFR010000126.1 GCA_013152755.1 Alphaproteobacteria bacterium | reverse complement strand
CCCCCGGTCTTTATTTCATCGGCGAAGTTCTGGATGTGACCGGACATCTGGGTGGTTATAACTTCCAGTGGGCCTGGGCTTCGGGCCACGGGGCCGGGCAATATATTTAACGGTAAATGATTGATCTTTTTACCGCTTTTCCGTAACGTGGCGACATGGAATTTATGGAGATATACGGGCCACTGATCCTGCTGATGCTGGCCACCGGATTGGTGGGGGGGTTGATGGCCGGATTGATGGGTATTGGCGGCGGCATTGTCATTGTGCCGGTTCTGGAATTTGCTCTGGGTTTTATCGGGGTTGATCCGTCTATCCGTATGCATGTGGCGGTGGCGACCTCTCTGGCCACGATCATCCCGACCTCTATTTCCTCTGCCCGGGCGCACCATAGGCGCGGGGCCGTGGATTTTGCCCTCGTTAAAATATGGGGACCGGCCATATTTCTCAGTGCCGCCTTTGGCAGTTGGCTGGCCTCACGTGCGGGCAGTGATGTGCTATCCATTATTTTTGCCACCGTGGCGTCACTGGTGGCCCTGAAAATGATCTTGCCGCTGGAGAAAATCCGGCTGGCGGACGGGGTGCCGCGCGGTATTTTTACCCCTGTCCTGCCGGGGGTTGTTGGTATGGTGTCCACCATGATGGGCATCGGCGGCGGGGCCATGAGCGTCACGATCCTGACCCTGTTTAACGTGCCTATTCACCGGGCGGTGGGGACATCGGCCCTGTTCGGTCTGTTTATCGCCCTGCCGGGCACCATTGGCTATATGATTTTAGGGCAGGGGAATATGCTCCTGCCACCGGGCAGTGTGGGTTTTGTCAATGTGATCGGCTTTCTGATTCTGTCGCCCGCCACCTTTCTGGCCGCGCCCCTTGGCGCCCGTATCGCCCATGCCCTGACCCAAAGACAGCTCAGCATGACTTTTGGCGCTTTCCTTATGGTCGCCGCCGCCAGAATGTTGTATCGTAGCGTGATCTGATAAAAGGGGATATGATGTCACAGCTGGATTCTTGCTTTAACATTGAGGATTTTCGCAGGCTGGCCCGCAAACGCCTGCCGCGCATGATTTTTGACTATCTTGACGGCGGGGCCGATGATGAGGTGACCCTTGGCCGCAACCAGAGTAGTTTTTCAAAATTTCAGCTGATGCCCCGCGCCTTGCGGGATGTGGGGAATATTGACCTCACCACCACGGTTTTGGGCCAGAAAGTCGACCTGCCGGTTCTGATCTCCCCCACCGGGCAAAACCGTATGTTCCATCATACGGGCGAATGCGCCGTGGCAAGGGCGGCGGCCAAAGCCGGGACCATATATGCCCTGTCTTCCGTGTCCAGCACCTCGATTGAGGATACCGCCAGCGCGTCCGATGGCCCCAAGTGGTTCCAGATATATGTCTGGCGCAATCGGGACATCACCAAGGAATTTATGGACCGTTGCCGGGAGAATGGCTACCAAGCCCTGTGCTTGACCGTGGATCTGCCGGTTCATGGCAATCGGGAACGGGACTTGCGCAATCACCTGACCTTTCCGGCGGCCCCAACCGCCAAAACAATTTTTGATGTGTTGAGCCACCCACGCTGGCTCTATGATTATCTGACCAGCCCGGCGATCGAGATTTCCAATGTAACAGATTCGCCCAGTGCCAGTTTTTCCGACCGAAAAGGCCTGTTGGATTATATCACCAAGCAATTTGATCCGACCGTGAACTGGGATGATGTGGCCTGGATGATTGAACAATGGGACGGGCCGTTCCTGATCAAGGGCATCGTCAATCCAGAGGACGCTCGCCGGGCGGTGGAGGTCGGGGCCCATGGTATTATTGTGTCCAATCATGGGGGCCGTCAGCTGGACTTTATGCCGCCGCCCATCGAAGTGCTGCCGGATATTGTCAAGGCGGTGGCGGGCCGGGCGGAAATCCTGCTGGACAGCGGAGTGCGGCGCGGCACCGATGTGATCAAGGCTTTGGCCCTTGGCGCGACCGCGGTGATGATTGGCCGACCGTATCTCTATGCGCTGGCCGCCGGGGGTGAAGCCGGCGTTGATCGGATGTTTGACCTGTTACGGGCGGAAATCATGCGAGATATGGCCTTGCTGGGCTGCACGAAAATTTCTGACCTGACCCCGGAATTTATTCACCGCTTTTAAGAAAATCCATAATCACTTTCTGCAGGGCCGGTTTATGAAGCAGGCTGATATGGCCGCCGTCCCGCTGATGGACTTTGCATTTGGGGCCGCGCGTTATCATCATAGCCACCTCATGGTCGGGGACGATGGATTTCCGGGCATGGATCAATAAAGTTCTGGCGGTAATCCTGTCATAATGATGCCAGAGATCAAAATCCTGCCCGTGGAGGCTGAATTGATTGGCCAGCGCCGGATCATTCTGAAAGGTGAACAGGCCGTCATCATTCTGGCGGCACCATGTTTCGGACAGATGACGCCATCTTTTGTCATCCAGCACCAGACCGCCGCGCGTCAGCATTTCTTTCAGATAGGTTTCAAATTTGGTGAAGCTGTCAAAATGCGGCGGGCTGGCAATATTTTTCATGGCCGCCTGTCGGAGCCATTCGGGAAAGCCCGGCCCCACATCATCAAGGATTAAATGGCTGATGACACAGTCAGTCATGGTGGCGGCAAGGACAAGGCCAAGGCCGCCGCCCTTTGACGCCCCGATCCAGCGCACGCGGCTCAACCCCAATTGACCCAGTAAATCCCGCGCCATTTCGGCGTAAGCGGTCAGGCCGGGGTCTTTTTTCTTGTCATGGGTCCAGTCAGACAGGCCGCAGCCAATGGAATCCGGGCAGATCACATGATAGTCATGGGCCAGCCGGGCGGCCAGTTCCTCATGGTCGCGGCAAGTGCCGGTGACACCGTGCCAGATGATGACCGTATCCCGGGCCGGATCACCCCATTCCAGAAAATGGATGTTGCGCCCCTGACATTTCAGGAATCGTGACTGTGGTTCGGACATATTGTTACCGGGCATCCTCCCGGATATTATCCAGAATCCGGTTGAGGTAATCCAGCAGTTGTTCGCGGTTTTCTTCGGAGAAGCCTTCCAAGGCTCGATCCTCGCGGGAAAAGGCGGGGACAGAGGCCTTGGTAAAAACATCGCGGCCTTTGGCGGTCAGATAGACCAGAACATAACGATTGTCGTTTTTACGTAATTTCCGGGTTACCAGCTTTTCCTTTTCCATAGAATCAATTACCCGGCTGACTGAGGATTGTTCCATCATGGTAAAGGTGCAAAGGTCGCTCATATTGCGGCCGTCTTTGGCATGGAGGGCACATAACACCCGCCAGCGCGATACATTGATTTTCTGGGGCCGCAGGCAATCCTGCAAATCCATATTCATGCGATTGGTAATCCGGTACATGACATAGGGAATGAAATCATCAAGAAATGCTTCATTATCCCCGGTCTTCTTTTCCCTCACAGCAAATTATCCTCTTTTAACCCATACTCCCAACAGATTGTAAGGTGCTTTACAGATTATGGCTACCCATAACTGACAGAAATGGCTATGATTTTGCCATGACACGGAAATTTAAACGACGGGAGCTGATTTTGGCACAGGCCAGTCAGCTTTTTATGGAAAAAGGCTTTGCCGCCACCTCGCTGGAGGATATTGCCGAGGCCGTGGGCATCCGGCGGGAATCCCTCTATTATTACTATCCGGGTAAATATGACCTGCTTTACGATATTATCGAGCCGCAAATCGCCAATGTGATGACAGGCTTTGAA
>JAADFR010000125.1 GCA_013152755.1 Alphaproteobacteria bacterium | reverse complement strand
AACCAATGACGAAGACGTCATTACCTCGCGCCTGATTGCCGCCGCCCTCGGCGTTGCGGCCCAGATGGTCGGTGAGGGGGTTGTGGATGCCACTTCTACCGATCTTGGCACAAGAGCCGGACTGCGCTGGCCTGTGGGTCCCTTTGAGCTGATGAATAATATCGGCGTGGATAAAGTCGCCGCCATGGTCAAGGGGCTGTTTTCCAGCTGGGACATGCCCATGCCCGATTTTGCCTTTAACGGCAATGACCCCGTCACCCTTGACTGGGTAGAGAGCGCCGTCAATGGCGACAGCGGTTTTGTGATTTTCAATCTGCCTGACCGCATGAATGCCCTTGGTGAGCTGGTGGTCAGTCAATTGGATCAATGTTTTAGGAAACTGGACCAAAATACTGATATAAATAAGATTTTCTTCCTTGGCCGGGGCAAGGCTTTTGTTGCCGGGGCCGATATTAAATTCTTCCTTGACGGATTGGCGGCGGATGACATTGGCCGTATTCAGAAATTCACTGAATTTGGTCAGGAAGTCCTGAACCGGATCGCTGCTTCTGACAAGACCACCATTGCTTTTGTCGACGGACTGACCCTTGGCGGCGGGCTGGAACTGGCCCTTAGCTGTGATTACCGGGTCGGGACGAAAAATACCGTCATGGCCTTCCCGGAAACCGGCATTGGCATCTATCCCGGCCTTGGCGGGACACAGCGCTCAAGCCGACTGATCGGCAAAGGGCTGGCTAAATTTCTGGTGGCCACAGGACAATTTCTCAATGGGGCCAAGGCCTGTGAATATGGCTTGGTGGACCAGTTAATTGAGCCTCTATTTGACCCCTTTGACCTGTCAGATATTGATCTGGGGAGGCCGCAGGACGGAAAGCAGGATCAGGCCGAGCTTGAAAATCTGTTTGCCGATTTTGACGGTAGCTTTGGCCCCGACCATCCCTATGCCAAGGTCTTGTCCCGCAAGGCCCCCATTGCCCTGAAAACAGCCATGAATCTCATGGATGACGGGGCCAAACTTTCCCTTGAGGAAGGCCTGAAACTGGAACTTGCCGGATTGAATGAAATATTCGCCACCGCAGATGCCGAACAGGGCCTGAACAGTGTGGTCAAAGGCTTTAAACCAGAATTTAAAGGAGCGTAACAATGAGCGTATCAGCACAAGGCTATAATTCCCGTGAGAGCGGCATCGGCGTTCTGTTTGACGATATTTATATCATCGACGGCAAACGCACCCCCTTTGGCAAATTCACCGGTAGCCTATCCACCGTATCCCCCACGGATCTTGGTATTCTGGCCTCGAAAGCGGCCCTGGAGGTCAGCGGCGTTGAAGGCAGTGACGTGGATCAGGTCATCACCTCCAACATCGGACAGGCCAATTCGGATTGTTTCTTCCTGCCCCGCCATATCGCCCTCTATGCAGGCACGCCGCTCACCGCCCCCGCCGTATTGGTTCAGCGCATCTGTGGCTCCGGTGTTGAGGTCTTGGGTCAGGCCGCTGAACAGATCGCCCTTGGCAAGGCCAATGTGGTTCTGGGCTGCGGCACCGATACCATGAGCCGCTATCCTTTGGTTTCCTATAGCGCACGTCAGGGCTTTCCCCTTGGCCGCCCGCAATATGTGGACCTGCTGTGGGAGGCCCTCAATGACACCGCCGCCGTACCCATGGGCCGTACTGCCGATAATCTGGCGGCTAGATATAATCTCAGCCGCGAAGAAGTGGACGCCTATGCCTTCCGCAGTCAGAACCGCTATGCCGCCGCAAAGGAGGCCGGTTTCTTTGACGGTGAGATAACCGCTGTGCCAGCGCGGGGTGTCTTTGAAATGGGCGCATTAATCCCGCGCAAATATAAATGCGCCAACCGGGATGGCCTAAGTCATGACGAACATCCGCGCCTGACCTCAATGGAAAATCTGGCCAAGCTGAAGCCGGTATTCAGCAAGGATGGCCCAACCACAGCCGGGAATGCATCGGGCATCGTGGACGGCGCCGCCGCCATGCTGGTGGCGTCCGGCGACTATGTGCGCGCCCACGGCATTGAGCCTATCGGCAAAATTCGCGGTTTCTCCTCTGCTGGCGTAGAGCCGGATTATATGGGCATCGGCCCGGTCCCGGCCATCCGCAGTTTGCTTGGCGCGTTGGATATGCAGGTGTCCGACATAGACCGCTATGAAATCAATGAAGCCTTCTCGGCTCAGGTTCTCTCCTGCGCCCGTGAGCTGGATATTGATGAAGATACGCTCAATGTGAACGGCGGCGCGGTGGCCCTGGGACATCCGCTGGGCGTTACAGGCCTTAGGCTCGCCCATACGGTGCTGCGCACATTGAAACGGGACGATAAACAATTTGGTGTGGCCTCAGCCTGTATTGGCGGCGGTCAGGGAATAGCAATGGTGGTGGAAAGATGTTAAAACGACTTCAGGATAAAATAGCCGTTGTCACCGGGGCCGGACAAGGCATCGGGGCGGCGATCGCAAAACGCCTTGCCAGCGAAGGGGCCAAACTCGTTCTTGTAGACATTAACGAGGAATGCCTGGCGAATATATCCGGTGAACTGGACACAGAAGTTTTATGTGTCGGGGCGGATATTTCCAAGAAATCCCAGGTTTTCGCTATGATCGAGCAGGCCAAAGATACGTTTGGCACCGTGGATATTCTGGTCAATAATGCGGGCATCATCCGGGATGGCTTTCTGGCCAAGCTCAGCGAGGATGACTGGGACAAGGTGCTGGAGGTCAATCTGAAAGGCCCGTTTCTATGCTGTCAGGCGGTCTTTGATACCATGAAAGCACAGAATAGCGGCAAGATTGTCAATATTGTCTCCCGCTCATGGCTGGGCAATATCGGGCAGACCAATTATTCAGCCAGTAAAGGCGGACTGGTCAGCCTGACCCGCACGCTGGCGTTGGAACTGGCCCGGTTTCAGATCAATGTCAATGCAGTGGCCCCCGGCCTGATTGAAACCCCCATGACCCGCAGCATGCCCACCGAGGCCCGCGAACGGCTCCTGCGTATGCAACCCACGGGCAAGATGGGATCAGTGGATGATATTGCGGCGGCGGTGGCCTTTCTCTCCTCCCATGATGCCACCTTTATCAATGGCCAAATACTCCATGTGGACGGCGGCAAAAGCTGTGGATTGTTATCCCTATGAAAATATTGACCCTGACCATAAATGACGTGAGCCATAGCAAGGCGGTGCCCCCCACCATGACCCTGCTGGATTTCCTGCGGGACGAGGTTGGCCTGACCGGCACGAAAAACGGCTGTGACAGCGGCGAATGTGGCTGCTGCACTGTCATGGTGGGCGGCAAGCCCATGCTGTCCTGCCTGATGCTGGCGCTGGATGCAGAGGGTCATGACATCACCACTATCGAAGGCATCGCCAAGGGCAATGACCTGCATCCGGTTCAGGAAGCCATGGTGGAAAAAGGGGCCATTCAATGTGGCTATTGCACCCCGGCCATGGTCATTAATGGTGTGCATCTTCTGGACAACAACGACAGCCCTACTGATGATGAGGTCAAAGAATGTATCTCCGCCACCGTCTGCCGCTGTACGGGCTATAACAGCATCGAACGGGCCATCCATAGTGCGGCGGAAAAGATGAGGGAAAAACAGCATGGTTGATTTGACCAAGGGCTATCCCGACAAGGGCTATAAAATCATTGGCAAACCGGTGCCGCTTATGGATTCCCGGGCCAAGGTCATGGGACAGGCCCTCTATACCGATGATATTCGTCTGCATAACCCGCTGACCATCAAAATTC
>JAADFR010000124.1 GCA_013152755.1 Alphaproteobacteria bacterium | reverse complement strand
TAGTCAGTCCTAAAAAAGGCTATTTTACCATTGATATTTCTTTGTCTTGAAGAATGACAGCAGTATTTCAAGCAGCCATAAAAAGATCTTTCTCAAGATCTTCCTCATATTGAAGCCAATAGCCATGGATATGGCGTTGATTTTGTCTCCGACCCTGCCTTTCAGCCAGTTGCGAGGGCCGACTTTACGGTCATTCTTGCAATGGCCAATGACGGGTTCAATGGCATTGCGCCGCTTCATGCGTTTTTTTATTGCCGGGGTGGTCCCGCGCTTCCTTCGTGCCAGAATGATCTCCATATCATCATCTTTGATGCCGTGGCCCCGGTAGCCGAGGTCAACCTGAACTTCGCGGGGTTTGATACCGGTGAGGTGGGTGATCTGGCCAAGAACATCCTTCAGCGTATGACCATCATAGGGCTTGCCATGTAGTGCCATGGCGCCGATGATAAAGTTGCTTTTATTGGTGGTGGCATAACTGGCCTTGCAGCCAAACTCATATTTCTTGTGGGCCTTGCCCTTGGCAATACATTCAACTTCCGGCGCGTGCCAGCTGTAAAGCTTGTTCTTCGTCTTGGGGTTCAGGGTCTGGTTATAAATGATCTCTGCCTTGCCGAGGGCCGCCTCAAGAGCAGGGGATAACATCTGTCCCTTATCAGCCGCAGATTTGATATTCCGCATCACCCGGCCCAGATAATTCCTGACTTCTTTGATCTTGCGCCGTGCCCGTTTCATCTGCCGCGCCGCCATGTAACGGTTGGCCATGAAGTGAGCCTGTTTTCCTTTGCGTTGGTAGCTCTGGCGCAGGGGAATATTCTGCTCTTTTGCCAGCGTTACCAACGCCTCCCGCGCCCGGTGGCACAGACGCACGTCAGTTGGAAAGTGAACCGCCTTTTCCTGCACTGTTGTATCCACCGTTACATGAGACAAATCCCGCTTTGAAACTGTGCCCGTTTGCACGCCGACTTTAATCGTCTCCTCAAGCAGGCGTTCCATACCCGCTTCACCAATGCGACCCCTAAAAATACTCAGGGTTGGCGGCTCCACGGGAAAGCGATGTTGAAAGAAAGTCTCGCCACAGAAATGTTGGAAATACGGGTTCTCACACCAGACCGCACAGACTTCCTCATCGGACAAGCCTTTGATATCTTTCAGAAAACAAAGCCCTGTCATCAGACGTATCGACTCGGCAGGGCGCCCAGTGCCCGCACAGTAAAAGTGGGAAAGATCAGATTCCAGGCCATTCCAGTCAATCAGGACCGCAAGCTTTACCAGATCGTGACGAGGATCAATGATATTCTCAAGGCGTGGACGAAACAGGTCGTCCTGACGGTCTTTCTTCGGGTTCTTCCTGAGCATAAACTGCAACCTTTTAAAGGGGGAACTTACATCTGTCTTACATCTGTTGCAGTTTACTACATACCTAAAGTCTTGGAAATCCTTATCCCATAAGACTTTCAATGGTTCTTTAGGGGTGACTAATTAAGCTCGGACGCTTGGAGCCGGGGGAAGTGTTCTTTGATAAGGCAGGCGGCATCTTCGTCACTGATGGCAATCGCTGAAGCGCCTTGGAAACGCTGGTCGGGGTTAAGAAGATCGAATCCTGTGTATCCACTTTCGTCAACACGAAAGCACTCTATGTCACGTTTCCTGAATGATACCATCCCCGCGCTCTCCTGATAAAACCAGTTGAACAATTACGCAAAAATTACGCACTTTTTCCGCACTTTTTTACAAGATATAGCAAATAATAGCAAGTTTAGTGATTTTTCCCCCTGTTAAAAATCCCTTGTCTCCCGCAGAAAACAAGGGATAGACAGATATAACAAACAATCCTTAAAGATACCTTGGTGCGGCCGAGAAGATGGTGCGGCCGAGAAGACTCGAACTTCCACGGGATATTATCCCACAGCGACCTCAACGCTGCGCGTCTACCAATTCCGCCACGGCCGCACATTTAAACTGGTATCAAACCCTGATTATCAGCATTCGACTGACGGTGAAGTAACAAACCACGACATATATAGCAATAGTAAATATCGCCGGAGATCAGATATTTTCGCCAATGTGAATACCACACTCACTTTTATCCTGCCCGGCCCAGCGACCCATGCGCCGGTCCTGACCGGCCTCGACCCGCGCCGTACACGGCATACAGCCAATCGACAGATAGCCCTCCGCAATCAGCGGATGCTGTGGTAACGCCTTTTTCTCCATGATCTGGTCAAGCTCCTGCTGGGTCCACGGGGCCAGCGGATTAATTTTAATTTTGGAGCCATCCTGTTCTATCAACGAAATATTACGACGATTCGCCGTCTGGAATCTTTTGCGCCCGGTAATCCAGGCACCATAGCCATTCATGACCCGCGCCAACGGCCGCACCTTGCGCAGCGCACAGCAGGCATCGGTGTCTCTGGTCCAGAGCAGCCCGTTTTTATCCTCGGCGGCCACCTCCTGCGGGTCCGGCTTCACCGTTATAATATTTTTAAGCCCGAGTTCGGCCGCGATCCTGTCGCGGTAACCCAGCGTTTCACCGAATAATTTTTGGGTATTGAGGAAAATAACCGGGGTTTCGGGATTGACCTGTGCCACCATGTCCAGAAGCACAATCGATTCCGCACCAAAGGAGGACACAAGGGCAATATTATCCTTGAATTCATCATTGATCATTACATCCAGCAACGCCAGACTATCCAGATTGCCATAAGCCGCCACCAGATCCGCAAACCCTGTTTCCCCGCGACCATACTCCATTTTCTGCTGTGCCAATGCCATATCCTGAGCCTCAATATAATTTAACAGTAATTTAGGGATGATAATACTATAAATCAAGTTTTATGTGTATATTTATTTATATTACATTAATTTTATGTTATATTTATGGAGACAAAACCCAGCCGGCAGCCTTATCCCGATCTGGCTGGCAATCAGTTTTTTTGATAATTTTTGGCACTCTGAATAATACTGACGGCGATATTCTCCCCCGATACCATAATCTCGCCCTTGGCTATTATTTCGCCGTTGGCATAGATTTTTACCGGTTGATCCTGATGGCCGTCCAACTCAATAACCGCGCCGCGCCCGAGTTTCAGCAACTGTCTGATCGGTAACATAGTCTTGCCAAGAACGACGGTAAGTTCCACACTGACATCATCAATTGCCTGTGACATTTTTCAATTTTGTCCTTAATCTGTGTCATAACAACAGTTATACTTTACACAGTAGACTAACATAATTAGTACTCTGTTAACAGCAAAAGCCGGACAAAAATAAAAATATGTCGCTACCGTTACAATGGAAAATATCAGCTGATCCAGTATCTTATCCGGACGCGGTAAGCTATATGGAACAGCGGGTTGCCGATATTTATGCTGGCAAAGCCGCCGAACTGGTGTGGTTACTGCAGCATCCGCCGCTTTATACCGCTGGCACCTCGGCAAAAAAGTCTGATCTGTTAACCCCGGACCGGTTCCCTGTTTATGCCAGCGGACGCGGGGGACAATATACCTATCACGGGCCGGGGCAGCGGGTGGTGTATGTGATGCTCGACCTGACCCAACGCGGTCGGGATGTCCGCCAATATGTCATTAATCTTGAGCAATGGATCATTGACACGCTGGCGGTATTTAAGGTCAGCGCCGAACGGCGGGCCGGGCGGGTCGGGGTCTGGGTGATCCGACAGGACGGGCATGAGGCAAAAATAGCCGCCCTCGGGGTGCGGCTGCGCAAATGGATCAGCTTTCACGGCATCTGCATTAATGTTAACCCTGATCTTGACCATTATCAGGGCATTGTGCCCTGCGGCATTGCTGAATACGGGGTGACCTCGCTGGCGGACCTCGGGCTTACGGTGACCATGGCGGAGCTTGATATAGTGCTGCGCCGGAAATGGGCCGGAATTTTTGGGGCATAGGGTCAGGCCCTGAGCTTAGAGACTGGCTTATTCAAATTCAATAATCACCGCGTCAACCCCAAGGCTATCCCCGGCTTTGGCAGAGATTTCTTTGATTATGGCGTCTTTTTCCGCCCGCAGGATATTTTCCATTTTCATTGCCTCGACCACACACAGGATTTGCCCGGCCTTGACCTCCTGACCTTCTTCGACATTAATCGAAACGATCAGGCCGGGCATCGGGCATAACAGAAAAGCCGACATATCCGGCGGTATCTTTTCCAGCATCAGCGCGGCAAGTTCGGCCTCACGCGGGGTGCGGACAAAAACTTTCCCGGTAACGCCATGATAGCTCAACAAATAGCCGTCACGCAATTTATCGACCTCGACACAAACTTCCACATGGTCAATTATGCCAATAAATCGAGCTTCCCCCGGCATCCACTCAGTCAAAACCTCAATTGTTTCATCCGCATAGACCACCGCACTGCCGGTTTCGGTGGCAAAGAATGATGATTGATAATTGTTGCCTCCCACCGTGATAATCCACGAATCCGAATAGTCCGGGGCGTCCTCATTCATCTTGCCGGAGATCTGTGCCGCCCGGCCACAGTCAAAGACGTGAACCGTCTGGGCCACGGCGATCAGTATCTTCCTGATGTCCGGGGTCATCCTGCCGCCGGAGAAGCCGTCCGGATATTCTTCGGCGATATAATTGGTGGTGATAATGCCGCTGTGAAAACGCGGACTGTTCACAACATCGGCCAGAAACGCAATATTATGACCCAGCCCCCGAATGTAAAAACGATCAAGCGCCTGTACCATATATGCAATTGCCTGATCCCTTGTGTCACCATAACTGACGAGCTTGGCAATCATCGGGTCATAATAGATGCTGATGTCGGTGCCTTCATAAATGCCGCTGTCAACCCGAACATGGTCACTTTCTGCGGGTGGGAGATATTTAACCACGCGGCCAATTGACGGCAGAAAGCCGCGAACCGGGTCTTCGGCATAAATCCGCGCTTCCAGCGCCCAGCCGGTGAGGGTAACGTCATCCTGGGTGAAGGACAGGGTCTCCCCCGCAGCCACCCGGATCATCTGTTCCACCAGATCAACGCCGGTGATCATCTCGGTGACCGGATGCTCGACCTGAAGCCGGGTATTCATTTCAAGGAAATAAAAATTCCGCTCCCTGTCAACAATAAATTCAACCGTACCCGCAGAGTGATACGCCACACTCCGGGACAGGGCGACCGCCTGCTCGCCCATCTGTTTTCTGGTATCATCATCAATGAAGGGGCTTGGGGCTTCTTCAATGACTTTCTGATGGCGGCGCTGAATCGAGCATTCGCGTTCGCCCAGATAGACCACATTGCCGTGACAATCGCCCAGCAGCTGAATTTCAATATGACGCGGCTGTTCGATATATTTCTCGATAAAAATACGATCATCGCCAAAGCTTGACATCGCCTCGCTGGTGGCGGAGCTGAAGCCTTCTGCCGCCCCGGCATCGTCATAAGCCACCCGCATGCCTTTGCCGCCGCCACCGGCAGAGGCCTTGATCATCACCGGATAGCCAATATCGCGCGATATTTTTACCGCATGGCTGCTGTCGGTGATAATTTCGTTGCTGCCGGGAACGGTATTAACCCCGGCTTTGGCGGCAAATTTCTTTGACTCAATCTTGTCGCCCATAACGCGGATAGCCTTGACATCAGGGCCGATAAAAACAATGTCGGCCGCCTGAAGCTGTTGACAGAAATCCGCATTTTCGGACAGGAAACCATAGCCCGGGTGAATGGCTTCTGCCCCGGTCTGTTGCG
>JAADFR010000123.1 GCA_013152755.1 Alphaproteobacteria bacterium | reverse complement strand
TTTTGGTACTGAATAATGACATCCACCTTCATACATTTGCATCTCCATACCGCCTATTCCCTGTCCGAGGGGGCGGTGCATGTGAAGGCATTGGGCAAGCTGTGCGCGGAACATAATATGCCCGCCGTGGCCATCACCGATACCAACAATATGTTCGGCGCGCTGGAGGCTTCATTAGCTTTGCCGGAGGCCGGGGTTCAGCCGATCATTGGCTGCCGTATTGCCATCCGTCATGAGGTGGAACAGGACAGCCGATCGTTCAAGGCGCCGGAACCGGGGTGGCTGGTGCTGTTGGCCCAAACCGAGGCGGGTTATAAAAACCTGATGCATCTGGTCAGCAAGGCTCATCTGGATAGCGAGCCGCATGAAACCCCGCAAATTTCCCTGTCTGATCTTGACGGGCATACGGCGGATATTATTTGCCTGAGCGGCGGGCCTTCGGGGCCGGTGGGCAAATATCTGCAGACCGCCGGGGCCACCTCGCGGCAAAAGGCAGAGGCCGTTCTGAAAAAGCTGATCATCCTGTTCCCCGAACGGCTGTATATGGAGATCATGCGTCACGGCATGGCCCTGGAGCAACAGACGGAAGCCGCCTTCATTGATATGGCCTACGCCCATGATATTCCCCTTGTGGCGACAAATCAGGTGTTTTTCCCGGACAAGAAAATGTATCAGGCCCATGATGCTCTGCTCTGTATTGCGGAGGGGAAATATGTGGAGCAGGATGACCGCCGCAAGCTGACGCCGGAGCATTATTTCAAGTCTGCGCAGGAAATGGCCGCCCTGTTCGCCGACCTGCCCGAAGCGATCAATAACACGATGGTGATCGCCCAGAGATGTGCCTTCAAGGTGTTGGAGGTTGATCCCATCCTGCCCGGCTATACGGACGGGGACAAGAGCGAGGAAGACGCGCTGGCCGACCTGTCCCGCGCCGGACTTGCCCAAAGGCTGGTCAATCATGTGTATGACGGCGAGCAGGATGCGGCCAAGCAGGAAGCCTTGGCCAAACCCTATCTTGAGCGACTGGAATTTGAGCTTAAAATCATCATCCAGATGGGCTTTCCCGGTTATTTCCTGATCGTGGCCGACTTTATCCAATGGTCAAAGAAGAATGATATTCCTGTGGGGCCGGGCCGTGGGTCCGGGGCCGGGTCCGTGGTGGCCTGGGCCCTGATGATCACCGACCTTGACCCCCTGCGGTTTGGGTTGCTGTTTGAGCGGTTCCTGAACCCTGAACGGGTGTCTATGCCCGACTTTGATATTGACTTCTGTCAGGACAAGCGCGACCGGGTGATCCGTTATGTGCAGGATAAATATGGCCATGAACAGGTGGCCCAGATCATCACCTTTGGAAAGCTGCAGGCCAAGGCGGTTATCCGCGATGTGGGCCGGGTATTGCAAATGCCGTATGGTCAAGTGGACCGCCTGTCAAAATTAATCCCCGCCAATCCGGCCAATCCGCCCACCTTGGCCGAGGCGCTGGCCAGTGAACCAAAGCTGAAATATGAGCGCGATAATGACGAAGCCACCGCTCATCTGATTGAGCTGGCACTACAGCTGGAGGGATTATACCGCCATGCCTCGACCCATGCGGCGGGGGTGGTGATCGGCGACCGGCCGCTGGATCAGTTGGTGCCGCTTTACCGTGACCCCAAATCCGACATGCCGGTGACCCAGTTCAATATGAAATTTGTCGAGCGGGCCGGGCTGGTGAAATTTGACTTTTTGGGGCTGAAGACCCTGACGGTTCTGGCCAAGGCGGTGGACCATATCGCTCGCCGGGATATTACGGTTAATCTTGAACAGGTGCCGCTGGATGACGCGCCCAGCTATGACCTGTTCAGCAGTGGCAAAACCACGGGCGTTTTTCAGCTGGAAAGTAGCGGCATGCAGAATGTGCTGACCCAGCTAAAGCCTGATACATTTGAGGATATTATCGCGGTGGTCGCGCTCTATCGCCCCGGCCCCATGGAAAATATCCCCCGCTATATTGCCTGTAAACACGGGGTTGAGGATCCGGATTATCTTCATCCCCTGTTGGAGGGCATCCTGACCGAAACCTACGGCGTGATTATCTATCAGGAACAGGTGATGCAGATCGCGCAGATTCTGGCGGATTATTCATTGGGGGAGGCTGACGTGTTGCGCCGGGCCATGGGCAAGAAAATCGCCGAAGAAATGGACAAGCAACGCAGCCGCTTTCAGGAAGGGGCCGATAAAAAAGGCGTCGACCCCAAACAGGCGGCCAGCATTTTTGATCAGGTGGCGAAATTCGCGGGCTATGGCTTTAACAAAAGCCACGCGGCGGCCTATGCGCTGGTCTCCTATCATACGGCCTATCTGAAGGCCAATTATCCGGTGGAATTCATGGCCGCGATCATGTCGCTGGACCTGACCAACACGGATAAGCTGGCCATCTTCAAGCAGGATGTTGTTGCCATGGGCATCGACATTCTGCCGCCCGATATTAATAGATCACAGGTGGAATTCTCGGTTGAGGTTATTGAGGGCCGCGCGGACGATGATAAAGTCGGTGGTGCGCGGTCGGACGGTGTTCTGCGCGGGGTGCGCTATGGCCTTGCGGCGCTGAAAAATGTGGGGGCCGGGGCCATGGAGGGGCTGATTGCGGAACGGGACAAAAACGGGCCATTTAAGGATGTGTCCGATTTCTGTAATCGGCTCGATACCCGGCATGTGAACAAGCGGGCACTGGAAAATCTGGCCAAGGCCGGGGCCTTTGACGGTTTGAATCCCAACCGGGCGCAAATGTTGCTGGCGGTTGAAGTGATGCTGAAACAGGCCAGCGCGGCAACCGAGCAACGGCAAAGCAATCAGGTCAGTATGTTTGGCGAAGTGGTCGAAGAACAATCCCTGACCCTGCAAAATGCCGATGACTGGACCCTGATTGACAAGCTGAATTTTGAGAAAGAGGCCATTGGTTTTTATCTCTCCGCCCATCCTCTTGATGCCTATACGACCACCCTGAGCCGTCAGCGAATTACCTCCTCGACAGAGCTTGAGCGCAAGGCCCGCAGCGGCGGGACGGTGCGGCTGGCCGGCACCATTCAGAGTATGCGGGTGATGAAAAATAAACGCGGCAAGAAATTCGCCTTTGTCGGGCTGTCCGATGCCTTTGGTAGTTTTGAATGTATGGTCTTTTCTGAATTGCTTGATACCTATGATGAGCTATTGCAAAGCGGCCGTTCGGTCATCGCCACCGTAGAGGCCAGCATCGACCCGGAACGGGGCCTGCGCGTCACCGCCAAAAGCTTCGCCGATATTGAGACCGTTGCCGCCAACACGGCGCGGGGGCTTGAGATTTTTCTGGACGATGCGGACTCTGTCCCGCAAATTGAGGAAGTGCTGAATAAACACAGGGGCGGCCGGGGGTTTGTGAGCTTCAAGATCAAGGTTCACCTGGAAGATGACTATGACGTTGAGATCGAACTGAAAGACAAATACAAAGTCTCCCCCGACATCCGCAAAGCCCTGACCGGCATGAAAGGTGTCGCGGAGGTGCGAGAGACATGATGGAAAACTTTGTATTCATTCATGGAGACGAATGGAAAAAGTCAGATGTTGCCGAGCAAATTGAATGGGCGATTACCAAATCTTGGGTAAAAGAAAAGTGGAATACGGTTTCTGAGAATTGGGATCATGATCATTGTGAGATTTGTGGGTGGAAACTCTATCAATGTGATGACCCTGTACACGTGGTCGGTTATTGCAATATTGAAAGTAATAATTGGATATGTACTGAATGTTATGGTCAATTTATTAGGGAAACGAAATAATATATGTCACTTTCTTACTCATACGTCATTCCCGCGCAGGCGGGAATCCATTTTTCTTTTG
>JAADFR010000122.1 GCA_013152755.1 Alphaproteobacteria bacterium | reverse complement strand
ACAAGGCGCGTCTGGAAACCATTGCCGTTCAAAAATCGCTGGAACATACGCTTGAGGAACTCACCAACAAGAATATTCAGCTCGACATGGCATCGGCAGAATCCGAAGTTGCCTTGGGGGCCAAGAGTGAATTTCTGGCCGCCATGAGCCATGAACTCAGAACACCGCTTAATGCCATTATTGGTTTTGCCGAGGCTATGAAAATGCAGGTGTTCGGTGACTTGAACCCCCAATATGTGTCCTATAGCAATGACATTATGTCCGCTGGCCATCATCTGCTTGAACTGATCAATGATGTACTTGATGTGGCCGTTTTGGAAAGCGGCAAGATCAAACTGGATATGGACAGTGTTTCGCTTAAGGATGTGGTCAACAAAGCCCTTAACCTCATTGTTTTGCGGGCAAACCAGAAACAATTGAATATCAGCCAGGTTAAGGTCTCTGAGGACTTTCTCATACAGGCGGATGAGCGCCGCGCCGTACAGATTTTTGTCAATCTGTTGAGTAATGCCGTAAAATTTACCCCGGACTACGGTGAAATCGGCCTTCGGGTTGTGAAAGTAAATTCATCAACGATTGCTGTGACTGTGTGGGATACGGGGATTGGAATTTCTGAGGACCAACATGAACTGGTTTTTGAGAAATTTCACCAGGCCACTGATAATATCTATTCCCGCAAAGAGGAGGGGACCGGCCTCGGACTTCATATTTCTCAGCATCTGGCACAACAGATGGGCGGCGGTATTGCAATGAAAAGTGTTGTTAGTGAGGGGTCCGAATTTACGGTGACCTTCATGCTTCATGAATAGATTTTAATCTATAAACTGCTCGTTTAAGATTCTCTCTTCCAATGTATGATGACTGTCAAACAACAGGTTTATTTTAATGGACCTGTCCTGCTTGATGTTAACTCTGGTAATATGACGGACTTCCAAAGTATCTGCAACTGCGCTTACGGGCCGTTTTTCCGGATGGATAACCTCGAATGTAACTTCGGAATTTTGGGGCAGTAAAGCCCCTTTCCACCGTCTTGGACGAAAGGCACTTATTGGTGTCATGGCCATGATTTCCGCCTTCATGGGGATAATTGGCCCATGGGCAGACAGGTTATAGGCTGTGCTTCCCGCAGGCGTAGACAGCAGAATACCATCACAGACCAATTCCTTCATCCTGATTTTGCCATCTACCAGAATGCGTATTTTTGCCGTTTGCCGGGTTTGACGCAGAAGGGATACTTCATTTATGGCAAGGGCTTCAATGACTTGCCCGTCCTCGGTCTCTGCGGTCATGCGCAGCGGATGAAGGGTGACGGAGGTTGAGGCCTTAATACGTTCCATCAGACCATCCCGGTGATAATCATTGAGCAGGAAGCCGACAGTACCTTTGTTCATTCCGAAAATGGATGCCTTGTGGGGCATAATGTCATGGATGAAATGGAGAATAAAGCCATCTCCGCCAAGTACCACGACAACATCGGCTTCATCAACGGCTACAAAGTCGTAACGTTTTTTTAAAGCCGCCGCTGCGGCTTGTGCGATCTCTGTATCAGACGCAACAAGGGCAATTTTTTGATTGTCTTTGGTCATGGCCTTAGAATATAGCGGCGCCTGTGGCTTCCGCAACCCATTTCTGAATTGTATGAAGGGCCTTTTTGCGATCCAGTTTTTTGAAATACTCAAAGGCCTCGGCCACTTCCGTATCTGAAAGATTGGTGTCAACATTCTGGGCCGCACGGGTCAATTCATAAATAGTCAGGAAAACACTCCGGTCGATGCCCGCTGCACAACAGGAAACGGCCAGCGCTTCTGCCCCCCTGTCATAAAGAAAAGACCGCATGATTTTATGGGGAATAGAAATCAATTTGGCAAAACCGATTTCAAACAGGGACGACTGTCCCTGATTTAAGCATTTCATGAGGAAAGCTGGTGTCAGCTTCCCGGCTTTATGTAATTTATTGACCAGAAGAATTTCAGATTTCTCCTTGGTGATGTGGCTTCCGCCTTCCTGAGCCACTTCCTGAATGGCGCTGTTCAGAAATTTATCAATTTCCATCTCGCTCATATTCAGCTTGGTCAATATTGATTCTTTAAGGCTTTCCGACACCCATTGATACATCTTGGCGGTCATTTCCTTTGGCAGGTCCGGGCGTTCAATGAGGGGCGGCTGGATTGGGATATTATTCTTGGATTTTTCCACAAGATTGGCCAGCGACTGATTGCCAATCTTTGCATCACGATTGTTCAACAGCACGATCAGCGTCTTGTCGTTGCCAACCGTGACCAGTTCCCGACATACATCCGATGAAAGTTTTGCCCGGCCAGCAATACTCAATTGATGCTGGGCGGTTTTATGGCGGATGATATTAACCAGTTCCTTATCGGACAATAGCTCGCTGAGTTTAAGGACGGGGCCTGCCACATCAATCTGGTCATTTGCCAGCAGAATAATTAAATCAAGTGGTGCATTTTCATCCTCTGCCAAACGATCGGCCAGTTTTTGACGAACGCTCATTTCAACATTGATCAGGAGTTTTTCGAGAATTTCCGACATGAGCTCCAGACCATTGGGCGTCATGTCCGTGTGACGGCGTTCCAGAAAATCGGTAATTTTTTTAAATAGTTCTGAGCGGCTACCGGCTTCGCGATCATACGCAAGCTTTAGAAGGCTGGATATTTCTTGTGTTATTTTCGGTTCATTGGGCGCCATAAAAAACCTTCTAACTGTCTGCACTTATTAAGAAAGAGCAGTAATCTTTACCTTTACGTAAGCTATACGTTAAACACTTATGGTGCAATAGTAATTATCAACTGATTAATTTGAGGTAAATTATTACAATAAACCGTGTTCTTTACGATAGGTCTGGTATTGCTCTAGATTTTCAGCAGTGTCTTAAAAGTGTCGTCAAGGGTTTTGAGGACGGACGCATTTGCTTTATAGGCCTGGCTGGCGCGGGTCAGTTCGCCGATTTCGGCGGGCAGGGAGACATTTGGTGTATTGACAAAACCTTCCGCGCTGGACAGGGGGGATGTGGGGTCAAACAGGGTCAGACTTGCGGGAGATACCGGCACAACCGTTGCCCGGACACCGCCGGTTCCTGTGGAGGATTGCTCCACCCGTTTCGGGGTATAGCCCGCACTGAAAACCAGACCGGAAGGCACGCTGCCTTTTGGTGTTGAGGTGGTTTGCGCATTGACAATATTTTCTGCCGCCACGTTAAGTCGGACGCTGGAGGCGATCAATCCGGAAACACTTGTCTGTATAGCCTTGAACATTCTGTTCTTTCCATTGCATAGGAATATCTGCTCGATTCCCCAGACTATATTCAAGGAAGTCTAATATTATCTTAACAAAAGATAAAGATTGCGGCTTATGGACGGGCCGCCTTGGCAAGGGCATGGGCAAGATTAAGTGATCCCTGAAGGCGGTTTTCAATTTTGGACCATTTACGCACATACACCAGCCGGTGATCGGTGCGCAGCTTGGTGACCGTGGATTGATTGCTGATAAATTCGATCAGGCCTGCCGGATTGGCAAATTTTGACTCCCGGAAGGTAACAATGGCCCCCTTTGGCCCGGTGTCAATCTTCTCAATCCCGGCCAGGCGGCAGAAATGCTTGATCAGAATGATTTTCAGCAGATGCTCCACTTCCTGTGGCAGATCGCCGAAACGGTCGATCAATTCCGCGCCAAAGGCGTCAATATCCTGCCGCCCTTTTAGTTCCGCAAGCCTACGATAGAGCGACATGCGTAAATTTAAATCCGGGACATAGCTTTCTGGAATCAATACGGCGGCCCCCACATTGATTTGCGGTGACCAGACACCGGAAATTTCATCATCGGTAATGCCGCCCTTGGCCTCGGCCACGGCTTCTTCCAGCATCTGCTGGTAAAGCTCCATGCCCACTTCCTTGATATGGCCCGACTGTTCCTCGCCCAGCAGGTTGCCCGCGCCGCGAATGTCAAGATCATGGCTGGCGAGGGTAAATCCGGCCCCTAATGTATCAAGGGTCTGCAAGACCTGAAGGCGTTTTTCGGCCTGTGCCGTGGGCATCCGGCGCGGCGGCAAAGTCAGGTAGGCATAGGCCCTAACCTTTGAGCGACCAACCCGGCCCCGGAGCTGATAGAGCTGCGACAGGCCGAACATATCCGCCCGATGGATGATCATGGTGTTGGCGGTGGGAATATCCAGCCCGGATTCAACGATGGTGGTGGAAATCAGCACATCATATTTGCCGTCATAAAAGGCATTCATGACGTCCTCAATCTGGGTCGGGGCCATCTGGCCGTGGGCGGTGACGGTTTTTACTTCCGGAACATGTTCGCGCAGCAGATCCTCAATCTCTTTCAGGTCAGATACGCGCGGACAGACATAGAAACTCTGTCCGCCCCGGTAATGCTCTCGGAGTAAAGCCTCACGAACAATCATACTATCCAGCGGCAGGACAAAGGTCCGCACCGCCAGTCGGTCCACCGGCGGCGTCGCGATCAGGCTCAGGCCGCGCATGCCGCTCATGGCCAGTTGCAACGTGCGCGGAATGGGGGTTGCGGTCAGGGTCAGCACATGAACATCATTTTTCATTTTCTTCAGGCGTTCCTTATGGGCAACGCCGAAATGCTGTTCCTCGTCAATGACAATCAGCCCCAGATTTTTAAAGGATACTGATTTTCCCAGCAGGGCATGGGTGCCAATGACAATCTCACAGGTGCCAGCGGCCAGTTCCGCGCGGGTCAATTTCTGATCCTTGGCGTTGACCAGACGGGACAGATGACCAATTCTCACCGGCAGGCCGCGAAAACGGTCGGTAAAGGTCTTGTAATGTTGACGCACCAGCAGGGTCGTTGGCGCGATGATCGCCACCTGAAAGCCCTCCATCACGCCAAGGAAGGCGGCGCGCAGGGCGACCTCTGTCTTGCCAAAACCCACATCACCGCAGATCAGCCGATCCATGGGTTTGCCACTGCCAAGGTCGGTGACCACATCGGCAATGGCGCGCAACTGATCATCGGTTTCCGTATAGGGGAAACGGGCACAGAATTCGTCATACAGCCCTTCCGGCGGCTGAATGATGGCGCCTTTGCGTAAAGCACGCTGTGCGGCGACCTTGATCAGCTCATCGGCCATGTCCCGGATGCGTTTTTTCAGCTTGGCCTTGCGCCCTTGCCACGCCGCACCGCCCAGCTTGTCCAATTGCCCGTCACTGCCTTCGGAGCCGTAACGGCTTAATATCTCGATATTTTCCACAGGAACATAGAGCTTATCCCCGCCGTGATAGGTCAAATGGACACAGTCATGGGATGCGCCGTTCACCTCTATGGTGACCAGATTTTCATAGCGGCCAATGCCGTGATCCATATGGACCACCAGATCACCGGGGGTGAGGGCGGAGGCTTCCTGAATGAAATTTTCAGCCTTGCGGGATTTACGGGCCTTGCGCACCAGACGGTCGCCCAGAATATCCTGCTCGGATATGATCGCCAGCCCGTCGGTTTCAAACCCATGTTCCAAAGGCAGGATGATCAGCCCGAGCGTATCTTTGGGCAGGGCTGTACGGCTTGCCCAGCTGTCCATAATCTGATGGCGAACCATGCCATGTTCGGTCAATACCGCCGCCAGCCGGTTTTGCGACCCCGCACTATAGGAGGCGATCAGGACTTTATGGTCTTTGGCCTGAAGGGCGATGCAATGTTGGCGCAGGCTGTCATAGACATTTATTTTCTGGTCGGTTCTTTCGGGGGCAAAATCCCGCCCGATATGCCCATCAAGCACCATATGATTAACATCAGGCGGTGCGTTGAAGGCGGAAAATTGATGAATTTTGCGGTCTTCGCACAGGCTTTGCCATTGTTCCGCCGTCAGGTAAAGCTTTTCCGGCGGCAGGGGCTTATAGGCCGCCATGACCCCTTTGGTGGTTTGTTTCAGAGCCTGTTTGCGGGTCTGATAATAATCCTCTATGGCCGCCAGTCGGTCCGAAAAGGCTTCGCTGGTCAGGCTGTCCATCGTAACCGGGCAATGGGGTAGATAGTCAAACAGACTTTCCAGTTTGAAATGGAAATAGGGCAGCCAATGTTCCATGCCCTGATGCTTGCGGCCTTCCTTGACCGCTTCGTAGAGGGGATCCTGATCACGAACGGTGCCAAATTCGCGCACATATGCGCCGCGAAACCGCCGGATGCTGTCCTCGTCCAGAATGACCTCGCTCATGGGGACGAGGGCGATTTCATCAATCTTGCCTGCCGTGCGCTGGCTGATGGGGTCAAACAGGCGCATGACCTCAATCTCATCGCCCCACAGGTCAATGCGCACCGGGCTTTCCTGACCTGAGGGAAAAATATCAATCAACCCGCCACGAATGGCGAAATCCCCATGTTCCACCACGGTGCTGGACCGGGCGTATCCGTTGCGGCTGAGATAGGCGGACAGCTTGTCCACATCAATCTTGTCCCCGGTTCGGGCCAGAAAGGCATGATCCTTGAGCGTATCCCGTTCCGGGATCATTTGAGTGGCCGCATTGATGGTGGTGATAACCAGCCTTTTTTTGGGGGCCTCCTCGACCAGTCTGCTGAGGGTGGTCATGCGCCGGGCGCTGATGTCCGGGTTGGGCGATACCCGGTCATAAGGCAGGCAGTCCCACGCGGGGAAGGTCAATATTTCAATGTCCGGCGCGAAGAAATGCACCAGTTCCGCCAGATTATCCATGCGGTGATCATCGCGGGCGATATGGAGCAGGACATCGGCGTCGCTTTCCATAACCTGCGCCATGAACAGGGCGTCCATGCCTTCTGGCGCGGCGGCAATTTGCAGGGGGACTTCGGCAGTTATGAATTGACGGTTTTTATTCACTTGATGATCTTGAGGTAATCCAGAGCCTGTAACATGTCCATGACGTCATTTTGCAGATGGGCGGGCGCAGGGGTATCTTTGGTAATCCAGGCGACAATCCGGCCATCCGGCTCCCGCAGCAGATTCTCATAACGGTCCAGCTGATCATTGTCCAGCTTGCTTAAATGGGTGTCGGCGAAATGACCCAGCAGAATATCCGCTTCCTTGATCCCCCTGTGCCAACTCCTGAATTTCAGGCGTTTACGGCGGGTTTCAAGGGATTCACTAGTGTCTATTTCCGGTTCAATAAATCCGGGGGCATCAAATGAGGGCATTGTCGTTTCATTCTACAATTAAATCTATTATATTACTGATAGGAAAAAACCCAACGTGAAGCAAACATAAAGTCATGCGCCCGGAAATATTATATCCTTTTTTTGCCGATACCATCAGCCTGCCCGGTGTGGGGGGCCGTATTGCGAGCCTGTTGGAAAAAATCGTCGGGCGCAAGGTTCTGGATCTTTTCTGGCATTTTCCGGTGGATATTATTGATCGCCGGTCCTGTCCAGCGCTCACCGATATTAAATATGACCAGATTGTCACGGTAAAAGTGACCATCGGCAGCCACGACATTCCGCCAAAGGGCAGCAAGCGGCCTTATCGGGTATGGTGCCATGATGATACGGGTAAGCTTCAACTGATCTTTTTTCACGCACGCGGTGATTATATCAGGCGGCAGCTGCCGGAGGGCGAAGATCGTCTGATCAGCGGCAAGGTAGAGGTCTATAACGGCGCGCTGCAAATGAGCCACCCGGATTATATGCTGTCCCCGGATCAGCAGAATGAAATTCCGGCGGTGGAGCCGGTCTATCCCCTGACGGCTGGTATCAGCGGCAAGGTCATGGCTAAAATCGTGCGCGGTGCCATTGAAAGGCTGGTTGAGTTGCCCGAATGGCAGGATAAATCCCTGATGACGCGTGAGGGCTGGCCCACATGGTTTGACGCCATGACGCAAATTCATAATCCGGCGAGTACCGCTGATCTGTTGCCCGAAAGCCCGGCCCGTATGCGGGTGGCTTATGATGAGTTTCTGGCCAATCAATTGGCGCTGGAAATCATGCGGTTGCAGAATCGCCGCAAAAAAGGACGCGCCCTGATAGCCAAAGGCCATTTGAAAAAACAGCTTCTGGATAACCTGCCCTACGACCTGACCGGGGCGCAGGGGGAGAGTTTGCAGGCCATTGAACAGGATCTGGCCCAGCCCTATGCCATGATGCGATTGCTTCAGGGGGATGTGGGCAGTGGCAAGACGGTGGTGGCCCTGCTGGCCATGCTGGTGGCGGTGGAAAGCGGCGCTCAGGCGGCCATGATCGCGCCCACTGAAATTCTTGCCCGTCAGCATTATACCAGCCTGAGTCAGATGACAGAGGGCATGGACGTCACCATCGCCATCCTCACCGGGCGGGACAAGGGCAAGGCGCGGCAGAAGCTCCTGACGGCGTTAGAGGCCGGGGAGATTGATATTCTGGTGGGCACCCATGCTTTGTTTCAAAAAGATGTGATCTATGATGATCTGGCCTTTGTGGTGATTGATGAACAGCATCGGTTCGGGGTTGAACAACGGCTGGCCCTGTCGGCCAAGGGACAGGGGGCGATGGATGTTCTGGCCATGACCGCAACCCCCATTCCGCGCACCCTGACCCTGACGGCTTACGGCGATATGGATGTGTCTCAGCTCTATGAAAAGCCGCCGGGGCGACAGCCGGTGGATACAAGAACCATTCCCTTAAGCCGCCTTGACGAGGTGGTGCAGGGTATTAGGCGGGCCATAAAGTCCGGCACCCGAGCCTTCTGGATATGTCCATTGGTGGAAGAATCTGAAGTCCTTGACCTGGCCGCTGCTGAGGAGAGATTCCGCCATCTGGAACATATTTTCGGCGATAGAGTTGGGCTGGTGCATGGCAAGATGAAACCAAAGGATAAAGATGCGGTCATGGACCTGTTCGTGCGGGGGGACATTGATATTCTGGTGGCGACCACGGTGGTGGAGGTGGGGGTTGATGTACCGGAAGCCACGATTATGATTATCGAACATGCGGAAAGATTTGGCCTGTCTCAATTGCATCAGCTTAGGGGCCGTGTCGGGCGCGGGCCTGAAAAATCCACATGCCTGTTGCTGTACGGTGCTTTGGGACAGGGGGCGGCAAAGGCGCGGCTTAAGATTATGCGGGAAAGTGATGATGGCTTTCTGATTGCCGAGGAGGATTTGCGCCTGCGCGGCGCCGGAGAATTGCTGGGCACCCGGCAAAGCGGTATGCCGGATTTTAAGGCGGCAAGCCTTGAGGATCACGGCAAGCTCATTCCCATGGCGCGGGATGATGCCCGCCTGATCCTTGAAAAAGACCCGGAATTAAAAAGCGCGCGCGGGAAGGCACTCAGGATTTTGCTCTATCTGTTTGAGCGGGACGAAGGGGTTAAATATCTGACCTCAGGATGAGGGCTCTTCCTTAACCGGCATATTGCCAGGGTCGACAAGGCCGGCGGAGATGACATATTTTGCGCCCTCGTCCGGGGTCATATCGAGCCGGATAATATCTTTTCTGGGTACAAACAACAGAAATCCGGACGTGGGGTTTGGCGTTGTGGGCAGAAAGACATTGACCACATCATCGGCCATTTTGCGCTGTATTTCGCCTTTATTTTCGCCGGAAATAAAGGCGATGGCCCACAGACCTTTACGCGGATATTCGATTAAAACCACCTCCTGAAAACTGCCCTTGTTTTCCGAAATTACAGTTTCGAAAATCTGTTTCAGGGTGTTGTAAACACTACGCACCACGGGCATGCGGTTGAGTATTTTCTCGCCAATCCTGATCAGGGTCCGGCCCAAAAAATTGGCGGCGAAAAAGCCCAGAACAGTTAGCATTAGAAACAAGAAAACCAGCCCGATACCCGGCAGGGGGAAAGGCAGATATGTCTCCGGATTGTAGGTCGCCGGAATAAGAGGCTTCACATTGCGGTCAATAAGGTTAATGAAGGCCAGTGCCAGATAAATGGTAATGCCCACAGGGGAGGCCACGACAAGCCCGGTCAGAAAGTAGGTTCTCAACCGTTGCAGAAAACTTTTTTGCGGCTTGCTAGGTGGTGTATCAGGCATTTTTTTATCCGAAAATCAGGGTTTATCTTATTGGCCATATATAGATATTCAATATGTCCGCAATATGTCTTTTACAGTGTTTTGCTATACATACGGTAATTTTTATATCGCCAGCAACCAATGGTTTCCAGCATTTTTGACAGGCGGGTGTTTTCTTCCAGAACCCATGATAGCTCGGCATGGGTACAGCCGGCCTTTTCCGCCTGAATCCGGCATTCCTCAATCAGGGCAAAGGCCATGGCACCGCCAAGAGCGGTATTCTGAAATTCCTTGCGCACCCCCATCAGAGGCACCCGAACGGTTTTATAGCGGGGATTTAATTTAAGCCGCCAGAGTAGTTTAAATATACCAAAAGGAAACAAATGCCCGTCAAGATCAGCAATGATTTCATTGAGGTTGGGCAGGGTGACCATCATGGCCATGGGCACACCGTCATATTCGGCGATATAGGTAAAATCCTCCCTGATCAGGAGTTTCATATCCTTGACCGCCTTGTTCAATTCGGCTTCGGTAAAAGGCAGGGCCATCCAGTTATCGGTCCAGGCATCATTGAAAATATCGAGGATAATTCTCAGGTCTCTGGTATAATTTTTCATATTTATCCGCCGCAGACGGACCTTGCCGTCGCGCATGCTGCGCTTGACCAGTTTGTCAATGGTGGGCGGCAGGACGGGCTGGTTAAATTTCAGGTAATAGGCCCATAAATCCTTGATCTTTTCCATGCCGTATCCGGTCATCAAATCCTGATAATAGGGCAGGGCATGGTTCATCATCAGGCTGGGCGGGGTGTCAAATCCCTCCACCAGCATACCGGCTTCTTCATTGATGGACAGGCTGAACGGTCCGATTACGCTGGTGCGTCCTTCTGATTTCAGCCACGCGCAAGCGGTATCCATCAGGGCCGCCGCCGCCGCAGGGTCATTGGTACATTCAAAAAAACCGAAATGGCCGATTTTTTCGTTATGCTGTTGTTCTACAAGGTCATCAATCTGGGCTGATATGCGACCAACGACCTCATTTCCCTTGTAGGCCAGCCAGAATTTGGCGCGGGCATGCTCGAAGTAAGGATTCTTGTCCTTATCCAGTACTTCCAGCCGCTCCATGATGATGGGGGGCACCCAGTTTGGGTCATCCTTATATAAGGCCCAAGGCAGGGTAACAAAGGCTTTGAAACCTGCTTTGTCGGTCACCTCTTTGATGGTGATGGCTGATGTCATATGAGATGTCCCTTGTTTTCTTTTTATTCTTCTGTGAGCAGGATGAAGCTTACGCCGATGAGGAAAAACAGCAAAAATGGTAACCATGCAGCCACGATTGGTGGCACCGCGCCATATTGGCCCAACGCGACGAAAAGATTGTTAATGACAAAATAGCCAAATCCCATGGCTCCGGTGAGCGCGATACGGCCAAATAAATTGCCGCCCCGATGCAACCCAAAGGCCGCCAGCCCCGCCAGAAGCGGCATCAGCAGGGTGCTGAGAGGTGAGACAAATTTCTGATAGAGCATGGTTTCAAAGCTCGCGGTATTATGGCCTTCTTTGCCCAGTTGGGCTATGGCGGTGCGCAGTCGTTGCAGGCTGACCTGATCCGGTTTCAGGGCCAGCGCGATGAAACGCTGGGGCGGAATATCCGTATCCCAGACCAGATTTTCCATCGGCGTCACTTTCAGGGTGCGCAGGTTAAAGTCCTTAACCTCGAACAGGGTCCATTTGCCGTCCCGGTAAACGGCAAAGTCGGCCTTGATCAGGGAGGTAATACGTTTGTCCTTGTCCCTGATATACTGTGTCACCTTGTCCAGAAGCAGGATGCTGCCATTGCGGCTGGCGCTTTCCGCCTTGATCAGGTTATTGCCGTCATTAACCCATGTGTCATAGACCGTGTCCGGCGCGGGCGGCAGGTCGGCGGCGTATTTGTTTTCTTTCCAGTTTCTAAGTTCTGCCTTGGCGCTGATGGTGACCGTTTCGGTGAATACGAAATGCAGAGAGGCAATGAGCAGAGACATGAGGATCATGGGCGTAATAATGCGAAAGGCGGACCATCCGGCAGATTTCATGATGACAATTTCGCTATGAACATTCAAGCCAGCCAGACACATGATCGAGGCCAACAGGGCAACAAAGGGCGAGAATAACGATAACAGGGTCGGCGTACGCAGGGTCACATAATGCCATAGGTCAGAATATACCGCCCCTTCACCGGCCATAATGTCATCGGATTCAGACAAGAGGTCCAGCATTTGCAGGGTCGCCACCAAGCCGATCAGAATGACGATATAGCGGCTGGCAAAAAGCTTGGCCAGATATATATCCATGCTTCCCGGGTTAAAAAGACCACCCAAATGGTTGGAAAATTTAATGAATCTTTCCATATCAGTTGGCCGCCCTTAACCGGCTGACCATGCGGGTGATGGCGCTGACCGTAATGTCATAGATGATTTCAATTTTCCTGAGTGGCATTCCGCCGACCTTATAGGTTCCGATATAATAGAATCTGGCGGTCAGTAAAACAAAAATTGCCGTGGGTAGCCAGATGGCCATTAAGGGGGATATGTCGCCCGTGGCTGAAAAATTAAGGCCGAATTCCAGAATCTTGTGATAGATGAGCAGAATCACGATCCCCACCGTAATACCCAGCGCCCGCCCGGATCGTTTGGCCACCAGCCCAAGCGGTATGGCCAGAAAGGGAACAATCAGAATGGACAGGGCGCGCGCCGTCCTTGAATGGAGGGTGGCAATGATCGCCGGGTCATTACTGCCCCGCTTATCCCACAGTTCCACGATGGTCATTTCCTTGGCTTCTTCGCCCCGGTCGCGGAAGGTGGCAAAGTTGGGTACATCTATGGGCAGGTCATGAATATCAAAATTGACAATATTGGGCCGACTTCGGGACAGATCAAGGTCAATTAAGGTGCCGTTTTCAAGGCGCAGGATCAGATAACGCTTGTCGGGAGAGACAAAAAAGCTGCCCCTTTCCGCATTGATGGACTGGATGCGGCCATCCTGTTGTTCCTTCTGGGCAAAAATCTGGATCAGTTCCCGGCCTGAATTGCGGGATTCTTCGATGCGCAGGGTCAGGCCATCGCCAAGGTCGGTAAATTCCCCGGCTTTGATGCTGGCCCCCAGTGCACCGCTGCGAATGTCAAAGACTAGCCCTTGATAGGTATAGCGGCTATAGGGCTGAACAAAGCCGACAACGATCACATTGACGATCAGCAAAAAGACCGCCACATAGAGGCTGGGCACGATAATTCGGTTCAGGCTGATCCCGGCCGCCATCATGGCATCCAGTTCGCTATTCAGGGCCATCTTGCGCACCGCGAGCAAAACGCCCAGAAACATGGACAGGGGCAGGACGAGGGTCAGATATTGCGGCATCAGGTTGCCCAGCATGCGCCAGACGATGTCGATAGGCCCGCCCTGATTGATGACAAAATCGAAAAGACTGAGCATTTTTTCCAGTAGCAACAGCAATGCGGATATGCCCAAAGTGACCAGAAGGGGCACTATGGTCTCGCGCAATATATATTTATCAATTTTTTTCAGCATTTAGTCGCTTTTGGTCTGGATTTAGCCTGATTTCACGCTTATAGCATTTAGGGTACGAAGTTAGTAAATATTTTTTTGCCAAATAAGCTGAATTTTGTGGTTTTTATTAGGCTGAATGTGAAAAATCGTTGAATAACCAAAATAAATTAGCGGGAAGTATTGTCATTGGGAATAATTGCCATATTGAGTAGCCCGTCCTCTTTCACAGAGAATGGTGAAATGGATAAAATCCGGGCGGTCATTTCCGAGGGGACCGGGATTTTCCATTATGAGGTGGAAAAGCACAAGGATATTGCCGAAGCGTTAGGCCGGTTCAGTCAGGTTGATGTGGATGTCATCGCCATTTTGGGGGACCGGGCGTTAACCTCGGCAACCTTTGAACATATACTGGAAAAGGACTTGCTGAAAAGTAAGGATATTCCGCTGGCCATTCTGCCTGCCGGGGACAATAATATTGTCGCGGAAAATTTCGGGGCAAACCGATCTGAGCCACATAAGGCATTGGAAGATTTGCTTAAATTTCACCGGCAGGGAAGATTACTGAACACGATAACCGAATGTCCTCTGCTTAAGCTGGAGGGGGTTCGGGGCATTGGTTATCTATATGGGCTTTTCTTTTGTGCGGGTAAAATTATCAAGAAGAAAAGCCTGTTCAAGCGGAAAATATCCGCCAGAGGGCTCTTCTCCCGTTTTCGTAACTGGTTGAGCATTATCAGACTTGTTCAGGCGGCTTATCGGCGGGCCATGGGCAAGCAAAGGCTGGAAGATGCCATACGTGTCAACCGTAATCAGCGCGGCGCCGTTGTCGGCAGCTATTTTATGCTGTTGATCTCCACGTTGGACAAGGCCTTCTGGGGCGTTTCCATCGGGCAGGAAAAAAGACAGGACAGGGCGCATTTTATCAGTGTTGAGAATACGCCAAAGGCCATTCTGGAAACCGGCAAGCTTATGCTCAGGGGTAATTATGACGGTATTGACCATGCGGGCAATATCATTGCCGAAATTCAACACGCCCGAATTGTGCTGAAAACCCCGTTTGTCCTTGATGGCAGTTATTATCAGGCTGATGACAACGGTGAATTATTCGTTACGGTTACTGATAGCCTGAAATTTATCCAGTTAGGCTAGGTTTTGAATTCTGGCTACTTTATCCTGTAAAATACCCAGTCTTTTACCGACGAGGGTGAATTTTTCCAGCATAAAGTCAATCTGTGCAAAGCTGTGGGCTGCGGACAGGCTGCAACGCATCAAATTCATTCTGTTGGGGGTCGCTGGCGGCAGAGCAAGGTTAACATAAACCCCTTCCTTGATCATTTCACCCCAAAAGGCGATGGCCGTATTTTGATCATCAATAACAATGGCGGCGATGGGGCTTTCCCCTGTGGTCCCCATATTAAATCCCACATCACACAAGCCTTTGTTCAGCCTCATGGAATTATCCAGCAATTTGCTACGAAGGTTCGTGCTGGCAATCAGTTCCAGTGCCTTTGTGGCTGAGGCCACCACAGATGGTGGCAGGGAAGCTGTGAATATATAGGGGCGGCAGACGAGGCGCAAAGCCTCAAACTTTGGATGGTTGGAGACGCAATAGCCCCCAATGGTGCCAACGCTTTTACTGAAGGTGCCGATGATAAAGTCTATCTGATCTTCAACATCCTGTTCCTGTGCCACGCCGCGTCCGGTTTCACCAAAAACGCCGATGGAATGGGCTTCGTCCACAAGGACATAGGCATTATGATTTTTGGAAATTCTGGTGAGCTCTTTCAAGGGGGCCTGATCGCCAAGCATGCTGTAAACCCCTTCCAGAACCACAAGAATGCCAGCTTCGGGGTCATCTCTGCGGATACGATTCAGTCGCTTGTCCAGATTATCCGGGTCGTTATGTTTGAAACGGACAACGGTGGCATTGCCCATGGCACAGCCGTCATAAATACTGGCATGGCTATCCGTATCAATGACCACATAGTCTTTGGGACCGGCAAGGGTGGAGATGACGCCAAGGTTTGCCTGATAGCCGGTGGAGAAAACGATGGCATGTTGACAGTCATAAAATTCTTTGAGAGTTTCTTCCAGTTGTTTGTGACTGTTATAGGTGCCGTTCAGAACCCGCGAGCCGGTGGTTCCGGTGCCAAAGTCTGTGAGGGCTTTCTGCGCCGCTGCCATACATTCCGCATTAAAGGTCATGCCCATGTAATTATTGGTGCCAGCCAATATGGTTTCCCGGCCATTAATGATCGCTGTTGTAGGGGAGAGTACTTTCTCCATGCTGACGGTGAAGGGATTTTCCGCTCCTTCCGGCAGGCTGTTATAGTCATTCAGGATCGGGTCAAATTTTTCAAAGAGATCAAGGGTCATTATTCGCTCAATAATTTATGTACGGCATCGGTGAATTGGCCAACTGTCTCCAGGTCGGGCAGCATGTTCAGGGGGATTGTAATGTCAAACTCATCCTCAATTTCCGATAACATATCCATTACGGTCAGGGAATCTAGTTCCAGATCAATGCTGAAGGCGGTGTCTTTACCAATTGCAATGTCTTTTTTGTTAAAGGGTTTGAGGAGTGTGCAAATTCGCTCAAAAATTTCATCAACATTTTGGGTCATATTTTTCCATCCCGGCCAGTTATTTTATGTGTTGGTTTAAACCAGACTATTCTCTTTATACCATTTCAGGGTTTTGTTAAACCCTTGTTTCAAATTCGTTTCCGGTTTCCAGCCTGTCAAATCCATAACATGGGGCCCGTGACATACCCAGTCCGGGTGACATAATTCGTTGATTTTCTCTGGCGTAAGCATGGGGGTATAGCCGAATAATGTCGAAAATAAGACATTTGTGTGGCCAAAAATTTTCAGGGCTGTTTTCGGCACCGCAAATTTAAAAGGCTTATTTTGAAGAATATCGGCTGCGGTCTGATACATTTCATCTATTGAATAGCCGTTTTCAGCCCCGTCATCCACGTCCAGTATCTGGCCGTAACACTCTTTATGCCCGGCGACGGCAAGCATGGCTTGGGCGAGATCGGGGGCGTAAATCCATGATGCCCTGTTATGGGCCCCGCCGGGTAAAGGGGCCATCCGGGCCGCAATAGATTTGAAAATCTTGAGGGTTTCCATATCCTCCGGCCCATAAATTCCGGGCGGGCGCAGGATCGTCCAGGGCATGTCGTCCGCGGCATTCGCCGTCAATATATCTTCGCCGTGACGCTTGCTGTTGGCATAGCTTGATAAGTGTGGTTCCCGCGCGGCCAGAGACGACAGAAGAATGAAGTGGGGGTTTGATGGGCCTTCCCGTAGAATTTCCACAAGCGTTTTTACGCTGTGGCTGTTCACCCGGGTAAAATCTGATGTTTTCTTCGCTTTAATCAGGCCGGCCAGATGAAATACCACATCAACGCCGCTGACAAGCTGCTCAAGGGCTGCCCTGTTTTCAAGGTCACCATCAATCCAGATCAGATTTTTGCTGTTTTTCTGTGGGCGGCGGGTCAAAGCCCTGACCTGATAACCGCTGGCAACCAGTGCTCGGACCAGATGCTTACCGACAAATCCGGTGGCACCGGTGACTGCTACATTTTTTGTCATAGTAAAAAGCGGCCATCCTTGTTGGGCAAGAAATTACCGTTCTGTCCGTTACAGGACCAGATTGCCTTCAAGATATTGTTTTCTGGCCTTGACCCGGCTTAATTTTCCAGATGATGTACGCGGCAGGGACCGGGGCGGGATCAGGGCAACCACGGGGGAAATACCCAGCATGGAATGGACGGTATCTTTGATTCTATGTTCCATTTTGGCCCGTTCAGCTTCGTCACGGGTGCGGCATTGCACCAGAATTGCCGGAATTTCTTCGTCCTGATCACCGGGAATAGATACAGCGGCGGTGTCGCCTGAACGCAGGTCATCCAATTGTTCAACGGCCCATTCAATATCCTGCGGCCAGTGGTTCTTGCCATTAATGATAATAAGGTCTTTAATCCGGCCAATGATATAAAGGGAGCCTTCTTTCATATAGCCTATGTCACCGGTATCCAGCCATCCGTCCTCTGACAGGCAGCTTTTGGTCGCTTCCGGATCTTGAAAATACCCGGCCATGACGCTAGCGCCCCGCACGCACACCCGGCCAATTTGATATTCGCCGAGGTCGTTATTATCCTCATCGCGGATTTCAAGCTCATATTCGGAAATGGGAATGCCGCAATTAACCACACTGCGGTAATTAGCACCACTGCCATTCACCTTGAATTTTTTCAGGCATTTTTCTTCGCCGGACAATACTTTTTCATGGACCAGATCAATTTCAAAACCGGTATCCAAACGGGCAAAGCTTACCGCCAAAGTACATTCCGCCAAACCGTAGCTGGGAACAAAGGTTGTTGCCCTGAATCCGACATCAGCAAAGGTATCCAGGAAATTAGTGAGCACATCAGCTCTGATCATATCTCCGCCAATGCCCGCCACGCGCCAAGAGGATAAATCCAGATCGGCGATTTTGGTCGGGCTCGCCCGGCGGGTGCAGATGTCATAACCAAAGGTCGGGCTATAGGCCAGCGTACCCCGGTTTTTTGAGATCAGCCTCAACCATTGCAGGGGCCTGCGGGCAAAGGCCTCGGTCGCCAGATAATCAGTGGTCACCTGATTGGCAATGGGCGACAGCAAGGTGCCAACCAGCCCCATGTCATGATAGAAAGGCAACCAGGATACGGCCCGGTCATCATCATTAAGCATCATGCCTTCGCCGCCGATACCAACACAGTTGGCCATGAGTGACTTATGGGTCACTGCAACGCCGTGGGGAAAACGGGTGCTGCCGGATGAATATTGCAGATAAGCCAGATCTTCGGGAATCGCTTCGGGCAGCGTGATGCTTTTTATTTCTTTGAGTGAGGCTTGTGCTTCAAATGTGGTGGAGGTGCCGACAAATTTCATTTTTTTCAGGCCGGATGTGGCCTCGTCCAACAGAGGCAACATATAGGAGGCCGAAACGGCCACCGAGGCGCCGCAACTTTTCATCTGTTGATTTAATTGACTGGTATATCCCTCTCGGCCGCCGAAAGACGTGGGTAGGGGCAGGGGAACCGGCAGCAAACCCGCATATTGGCAACCGATAAAATAACAGACAAATTCATCGCTTGTTTCAGCGATCAAAGCAACCCGTGAGCCTTTTTCGATGCCGAAATGGATGAAACGCCGTCCAATCTCTTGGGCCTTCTCCTTGATTTCAGCAAAAGTGATGCTTGTTTCAAGCTCACCGCGCGGGGAATAGAAATTTAAACCCCGGGTGCCTTTGGCGGCATATTCGATTGCTTCCAGAAGGGTGCTAAAGTCAGCAAGCCTGCGTGGAAGTGTTGGATCTTTTGTCGCAATAGGTTCAAGCATGTATGTTCAAAGTCACTCACATTTTCCTGTGGATGTATCCACCGCCATTCAGAAAGCCAGCAGCAGGTGCAGGCATCCCGGTAAAATATTTCACCTTCGATACATTTTGTTGTTCCGTATCGCAAGGTTTTTATTTTAAATTTGGGTTATTTTATAGGTAGTCTGACGACTTTCCAACCTATTTCTTGTTTGGGGTCTTTGACTTAGGGCCAAAAGTAAGGCTAGCCATGTGGTTTTTTACGTTTTTCAGCTAGATAAATTCCGCTAAAAATCAGGGTGACGGAGATAATCGTGATCATTTTTATGGCTTCGTCCAGCCAGAAATAGCCAGCGGTTAATCCCACCAGCGGGATCAGATAGGTGTTATAGGACACAAAGGTGGCCCCGGCCAGATGGGTCAAATGAAACAGGATCAGCGACCCCAGGCCGGTTGCAAAGATACCCAGAATTATTACGGAATAAATAGCTGATGGTGTTGGATTTAACGTCATGGGGCTTTCAAATATCAGGGCAAGAGGAATGGTGATCAGGGTGGCGCTGATTAACATGGCAGAGGCGGTGCTGAGGTGATCTTTGTTATCAAGTTTCCGGACCAGAACGCCGGCGAGGGCATAGGAAAATGATGTGGCCAGCAACCCCAGTAAAGCCAGATACACTGTATGGGAGGGGCCAATATCGGTGACTGTTCCGTAAAAAAGGCTACCAACGCCCAAAGTGCCAAAGAAGACGCCAATGAGTTTGTTTGTACTTATTTTCTCATCCCGGGTCATGAAATGGGCCAGGGTGATGGTGAACAGCGGTGACAGGGACATGGATATAGCCGCAAGTGAACTCGGCACATATTGGATGCTCCAGTTTAGCAGGAAAAAGGGTATAACGGTTCCGGTAACCCCGATGACGGTGCATAAAAGCCAATCTGAAAGGTTATTGGGGAGTTTCCGGCCCATCTTCAGGGCGATCAGCGTTACGATAAGAGCCCCGATACCCACGCGGCCAGCGGTTATGGTCAGTGGGGTGAGGCTTTCCAGAGACAATTTGACAAAAGCAAACGCACTGCCCCAGAAAAGAGCAAGGAGGCCTAAGTAAATAAAATGGCTGGGAGCCCTGTTTTCGATCATATTACTCTGATAGTGTTTGTTGCATGGAAAATGGAAAAAGAAGTTAAGAAAAAACGTCCTTTGTCGCGGGATTATCTGGTGCGAGCAACCTATAGCTACCTGCAGCGTTTTGCAACAACGGAAAAAAACCTGCGGGCGGTTCTGGGCCGTAAAGTACATCGCCGAATGCCGGAATCAGATGACGGGGAGCTTCAGGCCACGGCCATGGTCTGGATTGATGAAATAGTCCAAAAAGCTGTAACGCAAAATCTGGTTAATGACCGTCAATATGCCGAGGCAAAAGCACGGTCCCTGATGCGCAGCGGAAATTCAACAAGAACAATTCACCAGAAATTACTGGCCAAAGGGATCGCAGCCTCGTTGGCCACAGAGGTCATGGCGGCTTTGGCGGAAGAGTTTGAGGATATGGATTTTCTGGCGGCGGTAAAATACGCGCGGAAGCGGCGATTCGGGGCGTTCAGTATTCGCCATGACGGGAATGAACTGGTTGAAAAGGAACTGGCCAGCATGTGCCGGGCCGGTTTTTCCTATGCATTGGCCAACCGCATCCTGATGATGCCGCGTGAGGAGTTGGAAGATATATTATATGGGCTTTAGCGGCGGGAGTTTAGCAAATCCTGAAATTGAACCAGCAGGTCGGCTAGCTTGGCATGGTTATCTTTGCCCAGCCCCTCAATGAGCATATTTTCCAGATTCTGAATGTCACCGGTAAATTGATCAATCAGCTTTTGCCCTTTTGCGGTGATGGTCAGGGTTTTTGACCGTCGGTCATGACGGGCAGACATCCGGTTGACCAGCCCATCTTTCTCAAATTGTTTCAGAACAGGCACCAAAGAGGACCGATCGAGCCCGGCGGCTTCGGCAATGCGGCTTTGGCTTTGCTCGGGGTTATTGGCAATAAGGATCAGGATCGTAAAATGTCCGGGTAGTATTCGCCCTTTCAGAACGTCCATAAAGGTCTGGGTCGCCAGCAATTGCGCTTTGCGTAATTCAATCCCGACCATATTGCTGAACAGGCCATAGCTTAAATCATTTTTTTTCACAGTTTAATCTCTTAAAGTTTATAAATCCTCTTATTTCATATCATTACAGAAAATTGTTTGACGTCAAACATTATTTTGATATAGTGAAACTATGAGCAACAGCGTAACAGAAAAACAGGCTAAGCGGCCTAACTATTTCGACTATCGCCGTGAAATTGATCGGCTGACCGGGATTGAGGTTCTTGATACATTTGAGAAATTCAGCCAGCGGGATGATGTTTTCTGCCGCGCCCTGTGGGATGAGGGGGTTGCCAACAAGAAGGTCAAGGATTTTTATCAGGGCTATTATATGCCCAAGGCAAAGGCCCGAAAGGCGGATGGGTTCAGTCAGCGTGACTATGCCTTGCGTAATGCGGCCTGGCATGTCTGTAACCTGATCCGGGAACAGAAGGATGGGCGCAAGGAAGGTTTCCATGATCATTTTACCTCTCATGATGACGGCGCGCCGGAGCCTTATGCGTTTCAATCTGACCATCAGGCAACGGAAGATATTCGTAAAGTGGCGGCTTTCGCCGGGGCGGACCTGATTGGTATCTGTGCTTATGATGAGCGTTGGATGTATGATGGTATCTATGACACGCGCGGCAAATCAAAGCCCTTGGATATTCCAGGTGATCTGCCCAATGTCATTGTGACCGGTGAATCCATGGATAAGGATCTGACCGCCACGGTGCCTTCTGCGTTGGCCGGGTCCGCTACGGGCATGGGCTATACCAATGACTGTGTAACATTACTGACCATGGCGCAATATATTCGCAACCTAGGCTATAGGGCCTATGCCACAATGAATGACAGCGCCCTTGCAGTACCGCTGGCGGTGCAGGCCGGGTTGGGGGAGGGCGGGCGCCACAGCCTGCTCATCACGCCGGAATTTGGCGCGCGACTGCGGCTTGGTAAAATTTTTACTGATATGCCGCTGGTCCATGACAAGCCGAAAAAATTTGGCGTGAAAGAATTTTGCGATATTTGCAACCGTTGTGCCAAAGGCTGCCCGCCAAAGGCCATTAGCTTTGAGGGTCCTTCAGATAAGATATTTAACCGCTCTAACCTGAAAGGCGTGGTGAAATGGTCTACGGATGCAGAGAAATGCTTTAAATTCTGGGTTAATCAGAATACGGATTGTTCCATCTGTATCAGGGTTTGTCCCTATAACCGGGATTATAGTGTATGGTATAATCGGCTATGGCAGAAAATTGCCGGGGGGAGGTTTCGTAAATTCGCTCTTTGGCTGGATGACAGATTATCTCAGCGCAAAAGGATGAAATCCGCGGAATGGTGGCCAAAGAAAAATATCTGATAAATACTATATAGTGTTAAAATATATATTTTAACACTCTTATGCTGCATAATTATTACAATCTACACGAGTATCTTTTTTTAATATTTTCTCGCAATAAAAATATAACATCTCTCTAATATTAACCTTACATTAGGATTATGGTTTTAACTTTGGTGCTATGTCTTCGGATATAGCCCACGAATAAGCGTGGTTATCCATTTGTTCAATGCGGGAGAACTTATATGACTGCCTATTCTGTAACACCAGTTAATGAAGAGATTACCTTTGACAGGGAAGAAATTATTGTTTCCAAAACTGACCTGAAGGGAAAATTAACCTATGCCAATGATGTTTTTTGCCGGGTAGCGGAAATGTCAACACGCGATGTTATTGGACAACCGCATAACATCATCAGACATCCCGATATGCCGCGCGCGGTTTTTAAATTACTTTGGGATACGATTGCGGCGGGCTCCGAGATATTTGCTTATGTGAAGAATATGTCAAAGACTGGAAAATACTATTGGGTTTTTGCTCATGTAACGCCCAGTTTTGATAAGGATGGTAATGTTGATGGTTATCATTCAAACAGACGCTCTCCCTCACAGAAGAATGTAGACATCATTTCCAAAATATACGGATCCTTATTAGCAGAGGAAGAAAAACATGCCAATGCCAAGGAGGGCTTGAAAGCCAGTGTATCTCTCCTGCAGCGTGTATTGGCGGAGCAGGATAAAACCTATTCAGAATTTATTTGGTCATTAAGGGGGTAATCATGTTAGCAAAATTGATAAACAGTCGTAAAAATACCGTAGTAGATACATCACATTTCGATGATGAGCTTGCTCAGCTTCGGCAAGAAAATGAGTTGTATAAAAGTGCATTTGTCCAGATTGAAGATGTGGCATCGCGGGTTGCCAAGGGTGACTTGTCCGCCCGGATTATCTATTGGGATGAATTTGGTGAGTTGTCCCATACACTTGCGGAAGTAAATAGAGCTTATGACATGACAGATGCCTTTATCCGTGAATCGGGGGCCACATTACAACATGCGGCTGAGGGTAAATTTTATCGTATATTTATAGAACGCGGCATGTTGGGTGATTTTAAAAGAGGGGCCGCCCTGACCAATACTGCTCAGACGCATATGGCCAAACTTGAAACGGACCGGAAACAGGAAATGTCGACCCTTGCGGATAATCTTGAGCGTGAAGTCAAGTCCGCTGTGGATATTGTGGAAAAAAGCAGCACAAGTATGGGGTCAAAAGCAGAAGATATGTTTGCCAACCTTGAAGATGTGACCACACAGGCGAGAGAGGTTGTTGAATTATCAAATAATGCGACAAATAACGTGGAATCCTGTGCTGCTGCCGTGGAAGAAATGTCTGTTTCAGCACAGGAAATCCATCGTCAGGTTGGTATCTCCCGTGATGCCACCGTCAGGGCGGAGGATGAGGCGCAACGTACCAAGGAGATCGTGCAGGGCCTGTCTTCTGCATCGGAAGAAATTGGTGATATTGCCAATATGATTAAAGACATTGCCTCACGAACAAATTTGTTGGCGCTTAACGCCACGATCGAGGCGGCGCGCGCGGGTGAGGCGGGCAAAGGTTTTGCTGTTGTGGCATCAGAAGTGAAAAATCTGGCCAATCAGACTGCCGAAGCAACGGACCGCGTTGATACGCAGATTACGCGTATTCAGCAAATTGCCGTTGAAACCACGGAAGCCGTGGAAAAGATTGGCGATGTTATTCGTGAATCCGGTGAAATATCTAAATCCGTAGCCTCGGCGGCTGAGGAGCAATTGTCGGCTACACGGGAAATAAGTCATAACGTTCAGGAGGCCGCAAATGCCACCCGCACATCTTCTACAAATGTATCTGATGTTGCCACGAAAACGGATAATAGCAGTACAACAGCGCGGCAGGTTGCCGATGAATCAGAAGGTGTGTCCAAAGCCATCCATTTTCTGTCCGGTAAAGTGAATGAAATCATGAGCGACCTTCGTAGCTATGAAGCCTTTAATCGTCGGAAAAGTGAGCGTTATGATATTGCGCCACCCGCCAAATGCAGGGTCGATTGCGATGGTATTCTGAAAACAGGTGGAATAAGTAATATCAGCCGGACAGGAGCTGCGTTGCATGTGACCTTTGATGTGAAAGCGGGAGATGAAATATGTTTCACACCTGATGGCTGGCTTTCAGAAATCAATGCCGTGGTTCGTGGTTACGAAAATAATGTTGTTCGGGTAGAGTTCAAAAATGGTCAGAGTGAGCTGGTTTCAAAGCTGGTGAGTGAAGCGGCCTAGTTATATCCGTAAATGCGGATAAATAGTATTCCTTGCATGGATTTCCTTTGCGCTTGTGAAATGATCAGGTAAGGTTGTTTCCATATTAAATCATCTGCGCAAATAATATTTCGGTTTATGGTGATAGACGCGCTTTGAACTGGATTTTCCAATGCCCGCAACAGAAAAAATAAGTGGATTCCGACAACCCGTTGCCTATAAAATTGCCGGTGTGTACAGTGGCATGTTCATCTATATTGGCATTGCCATGCCCTTTTGGGCTTTATGGCTGGCGAAAGTCGGCATGAGCCCCGGGGAGATCGGTTTTTTAATTGGCTTTCCGTCTCTCCTAAAGGCTCTGTCTTCACCGTTCATCGCCCAGATTTGTGATAAGCTGGGCATGGTACGCCGGCCAATGATGGTTCTGCTGGCATTGTCTGTTCTGTTTTTCAGCGGCTATTTCTTCTTTACCCGTTTTTCCCTTTTCGTTTTGGTGACGGTGTTATTTTCCATCGTTTATTACGCCCTGACCCCGCTTATTGAAAGCTATGCGGTGCGGGCATGTGATAAATATAATCTGCAATATGGCCGCCTGCGGGCTGTGGGATCAATTGTCTTTGTCATAGCTTCGGTGTTATTTGGCAAATATCTTGACCATTTCGGCTATGGAAATTTTCTGTATTTTTGTATTGGCAGCATGGTTATTACCTTTTTTGCGGTATTTTTATTGCCCCGTGAGGGGGGGCGGCCACGAACCAAAAACAATAGTTCGGCGGATGGTAATAACGCACCGCTTAAATTCTTACTGACCAATCGGCGGTTTGTCATGTTTTTGATCGTGTTGAGCCTGATACAGATGAGCCATGGATTTATTTATGTCATGGGCAGCTATCACTGGGCAAAGCAGGGGATAGATAATGAGACCATTGGTGCCTTATGGAGCATCGGGGTGGTCACAGAAATACTGATATTTATTTTTGCCGGCAGGTTCATAACCCGTTTTCGCCCCATGTATGTGCTGGCGGTCATTGCGGTATTCGGGGTGGTGCGCTGGAGCGTTCTGGCGGTGAGCATTTCCCTGCCATTATTGTTTTTTGTCCAGACGTTCCATGGCCTGACCTACGGCGCGTCCCATCTGGTGGCCATGTATTTCCTGTCTAGCCGGGTGCCGGATAAATATTTCATGACGGCGCAGTCGCTCTATAGCTCTGTTCCGATGGGGCTGTCCATTGGTATTGTGATGATTTTATCCGGCCCTCTGTATGATATGCTTGCCGGGCGCGCCTATTTCATTATGGCGGCTCTTAGCCTGATGGTGCTGTTCATTGCAAAATCAGTCCGCCGGGTTGAGAATACCCCCCTGTAATGTGGGTCGCCATCAGGGTCTGCTGTTGATCCAGTTCAGGACGGGCTCAACCCATTCTTTGCGCGGGGTGAAAAAGGCACCATGTTCCTTGCCAGTGCTAATGGCGATTTCCTTGAAAGAAGTCACATTTTTGCTTCTGTCAATCAATGCCTGACAGCTGCCAAATCGGTCGGATGTTTCATATATGGACAATATATTTCCGGCGAGCATGATGTCGGGTTGGCTATTAATCCAGCCGCCACAACTGGCGAGCAGAATGATGTTAATTTTCCTCAGGGACAGGTTGCTAGCGGTAAAGGCCGTGATAATTCCGCCTTTGGAAAAACCTATTAATGTTATATTTGCCGGATCAACCCCGCCAGCAATAAGTCGCCGCACGTCATCGGCCAGTTTTCTGGAGAATTCCCCCACTTTTGTCTGCGCGGCCCTGTGATAGGCGATTAGGGTAAAATTTGAGCGTGCAAGGGCCTTTTTTATGTCGGGAAATTGGTAAATGCCAAAGCGCGGGTGCTTTGGCTTTGGATTGGTGCCTTCCACTATAAATCCATGTGAATAAAAAACATATTTTTCCTGGGGGTTCACTGGGTCGGGAAATTTGGTGAATATTTCACCAGCATAGCTATTGGGAATATTCAAAGCCAGCAAGAAGGCGATCATAATAAACAGAAATAAACATCGGGCTGCATCTTTGCAAATAGAATAATGATACCTGAAGTTCTGTGTAGTTAACATATTACCTCTCCGCTTGTTTTATCTCTTATTATCATGGAATATTATTACTTTCTTGATGAGAAAATCTGGATTATAGGGCTCTTCATCGCAAAAAACATACCTTTTGTCGTAAAAATCAAGATTTTGGCAACTTAAACGAAGGGTTTTTCATTCTCCGGCGTATTACTTATCAAGTGGGGACGTTACTAGAAAAATACAGGAGAATTAAATGAACAAGTTATCCATAATTACCGTGGCCTCGGTTGTTACCTTAAGTTTTTCATCCACCGTTTTCGCAGGTGAGAAAATGCATATGAAGGGAATGAAGGGCGAGCATCATATGATGCATGCTTTAATGGATACCAACGGCGATGGCAATGTTGATAAACAGGAATTTCAGACTTTTCGGGAGCAGCATTTTTCCGGTGCCGATAAAAATGGTGATGGTAATATCACCATAGAAGAATTTGCCACTATGGCTAAAATTATGAAGGAACAGCGAGAAAAAGCCAAAAAAATGATGATGCAAAAGAAAATGCAAAAACATTTCAAGAAAATGGACACCAATGGTGACGGCAAGATTTCAAAGGCCGAATTTGATGCCAAAGGTGAACGTGGCTTCATCCGCATGGATAAAAATGACGATGGGGTTTTGAATATGGATGACCGTAAAGCAAAAATGCACGATATGAAAAAAATGCATGATATGAAAGAAAAGCACGATATGAAAAAAAAGGGTCACTAAATATCATCTAATCAGTTCACTGCTCAGGCTATTACAGCCGAACTAGGTGGGATCCTTTATCCCGCCTTTTTTTTGTCATTTGGGCTTTATATAAGTATAAAGCGGCGGTCGTGGCAATTCATCACTTGCAGTCCGACCCAAGGCAGACTATTTTGCCAGCAGAAAACAGATGAATTTTAGGAGCTAATGCCATGCTGAGAGGATCGATTACCGCCCTTGTCACCCCGTTCACAAATGGACAGGTTGATGAGAAAGCGTTTCGGGCGCTGGTCAATTGGCAGATTGAGCAGGGCATACATGGCCTGGTTCCTTGCGGGACAACGGGTGAATCGCCAACCCTTAATCATGACGAACATCACCGGGTCACGGAGATCTGTATCGCAGAATCCGCCGGGCGTGTGCCGGTTGTGGCCGGCTGTGGCTCCAATTCCACCGCAGAAGCCATCAGTTTGCTGAGCCATGCCAAAGAATCCGGCGCGGATGCGGCCTTGATTGCCATGCCCTATTATAACAAGCCTAATCAGGAGGGGTTATTTCAGCATTTCAAGGCGTTGAATGATGCGGTGGCTCTGCCGTTGGTGATCTATAATATTCCGGGCCGTTCGGTGGTTGATATGTCTGTTGAAACCATGGCCCGCTGTTTTCGCGAGCTTGAAAATGTGATCGGCGTCAAGGATGCCACGGGTAATGTGGCGCGGGTTCCCCTGCAACGTGTGGCCATGGGGGATGATTTTATCCAATTGTCCGGCGAGGATCAGACCGCCCTTGGCTTTAATGTTCACGGCGGTGTGGGATGCATCTCTGTGACGTCCAATGTGGCCCCGAAAATGGTTTCTGACTTTCAGAATTTCTGTCTGGCGGGCGATTATAAATCTGCTCTTGAGATTCAGGACAGGCTGACGGACCTCCATGCGGCCCTTTTTGTGGAACCCAACCCCGGGCCGGTAAAATATGCCATGGCGCTGTTGGATATCTGTTCTGCGGAGATGCGCTTGCCTATGGTGCCGATCAGCGAAGATACCAAGGCCCTGGTCAAGGCGGCCCTGATAAGGGCCGGATTGCTGACGTAGTTATGGCCAAGCCGAAATCCTCTGATAAATCCAAAAGCGGTAACCGCGCCATCGCCCTTAACCGCAAGGCGCGGTATAACTATTTCATTGAGGAGGATTTTGAGGCCGGGATTGTTCTGACCGGAACCGAGGTAAAATCCCTGCGTGCGGGTGAGGCCAATATTACCGATTCATATGCCGAGGCCAAAATGGGCGAAATTTTTCTGATCAATGCCTATATCAAGGAATATGAAATGGGCAACCGTTTCAACCATGACGCCCGCCGCCCGCGCAAACTTCTTCTGCATCGGCGTGAGGTGAATAAAATCGCCGCCGCCATTCAGCGCAAGGGCAAAACGCTGGTGCCGCTTTCCCTGTATTTCAACGATAAAAACCGGGTCAAGGTCAAGATCGGTCTTGCCAGCGGTAAAAAATCCCATGACAAGCGGGCCACCGAAAAAGAGCGCGATTGGAACCGCGAAAAGGCCCGGTTGATGAAGGATAGTTATTAATTCCTAAGGTATGAGAGCCTCATGATTCTGTAAAGAATCCTGACAAACTGTCGGAATTTATTACATATTCTTCATTACGTCCGGACAGCTATTTTAGATAACATATTGAAAATAAGGTGAATTTTTTTTCTGGAACATATTTTGCATGAACTAATATAGGCTTATGTAGGAGGATAATATGAATTTAGTTAAAATGACGGTTATTGGATTTTTTATGTTTTTTGTGGGTGCCATGGGTGCTCATGCTACGACGATAGATGTATATGCGGCGGGAAACAGCTCAACTGGTGGTGCCGGTGCGGTTACTGGTATTAATATAGGCATTGGCGATCATCTTGTTATGATTACTGATGTGAATGATTGCTGGAGTGCCGGGTCTAGCCCCAGAGTGAGTAATGCAGATGGGTTGATTGGCACTGGTGGGACGTGTCAACCAACGGCCCTTTTTGGGAATTATACGCAGGCAGGTGTTACCGCCCCATATGGAACATTGATGGGTAAAATCGGATCCGGTGCATTCTTTGTTGTTGGCACCTTTTTTGATCAGATAATGACAGAGGCCGGTGCCTTGGCCCTATATTATTGGGATGCGAACAGTGGGGATAACAGCGGCTTTGTTACCGTGAGCATCAATCTGAATCCGAATACAGGTCAAAATATTCCAGAACCCGGTATATTGGGTCTTCTTGGCCTTGGTCTTGGCCTGTTGCTTTTCCGGCGTCGCATATAAGACTTTATTAGGTATCTAACTATTTCCCTTGGGCCTCAATGAAGATACGTTTGATTTCGGGCAGGCGGCTTTTGATTTCGCGTTCCATTTCGCTCACGGCGCGTTCCACATCTGCGGCGGTAATGTCGTCCTTGAAGTCCAGTGAGAGGTTGAGCAATACGTCTTGTGGCCCCATATGCATGGTCAGCGTTTCATTAATGCCGGTAATCTCATCCTTGGCACTGGCGATTTCCTCTATGGTGTTGATCACCGTTTCACTTGCGGCTTCCCCCAACAGCAACCCTTTTGATTCATAGGCCAGTAAAATCGCCGTGCTGGCTAATATCAGGCCAATGACGATGGAGGCCGCCCCGTCAAATTCGGGAATGTTGAATATATCCCCGATCATTAGCCCGATAAACGCCACCAAAAGACCGAGCAGGGCCGCCGTATCTTCAAATAGAACCGTTAAAATGGTCGGGTCTTTGCTTCTCAAGACCGACCTGATTATACCGGGTTCACTTTGGCTGGCCCTGAATTCTTTGAAGGCAATGGACCATGCGCCTGCTTCAAAAATAACCGCAATGCCAAGCACGATGTAATTGATATAAATGTCGGTCACAGGATGGGGGGAGATGACCTTTATGATGCCTTCATAGAGCGACACGCCAGCCCCGACCGCAAAAATCAGAATCGCGACCACAAAGGTCCAGAAATATAATTCCATGCCATAGCCAAACGGGTGGGCCTTGTCGGCGGGCTTGCGGGCTTTTTTAATGCCGTAAAGCAACAGCCCTTGATTGCCGCAATCCACAATGCTGTGGATGGCTTCGGACAGCATGGCGGATGAATTGGTATAGGCGGCAGCGGCTGACTTGGTCAGCGCGATCAGAAAATTACCCACAAGAGCGGCATAGATAACCTTTTTTGAGGCATGGGAAGACATGTATCATCCTGAATAAATTAAAATATTAATTATATATAACGACTTTCAGGCAAAAGAAAAACCCTCGATAATATTGCTCTAGCACAGATTGGCGGCTTTTAATCCGTCCAGGTATTTGGCTAAATCCTCGTCCCGTTGGAACCACTTTCGGCATTCCTGCTCGGCATTTTTCGGAAAATCAGGATAGAGCCTGAGCACATTCGCCCGGCCTTCCGCCGCGCCTTTTTCATTGCCCAGCTTGGCATAGAGGATGGCCTGCAGCGCGTGGGGCCAGAACCAGTCTGGGGTTTCGATGAAACGTACCTGATCAATGGCCTTGTCATATTCACCGCGAATAAAATGGTCATGGCACAGGGCAAAACGGCACCAGCCGGGGTGCTGGGGGTTCAAATCCATAGCTTTGCGGACCAGCGACAGACCCTCATCCAATTTACCAAGCAGGCACAGGTAAACCCCGCTGTCGGCGAGGATTGCCGGGCTGTTGGGGGCGATGCTCAGGCCCATTTTTATATTGTCCTCAAATGTTTCAATGTCACCTTTGTGGAAATTTATAATGGTCATGGCATACCAGGCAATGGAATATTTTGAGCTGAGCCCGATGGATTTCTCGGCATATTTCCGGGCCTGCTCCAGCGGGTCGTCGGCCAGAACATTAAAACTGAAACGATATTCATCCAGCGCCAGAAAGGCCAATCCGGCCCAGGCGTCTGGGTAATTGGGGTCAATTTTTACCGCTTTTTCAAGGCTGGTGCGCGCTTTCAGGTGGGTTTCCGGCGACAGCTCAAACAGATAGTCATGGAGCAGCAACATGCTCTCATAGGCTTCCATATATTCGGTGCTGCTGCGTTTCATATCTACCGCGCTGGTGCGCATGACGGTGCCGTAGGTATCGCCGATGGTGGCGGCCACATGGGCGGCAATTTCATCCTGAACATCAATCAGGTTTTCCGGGTTTAATTTGCGGTCATAGCTTTTCGACCAGACAACGGCCCCGTTGGTGGCGTTGAGCAATTGCGCGGAAACCCGCAAATGTTCCCCGGCCCGGCGAATACTGCCTTCCAGAATATAATGGGCCTCAAGCTCCGCGCTCAGGCGGCGAATGTCAACGGCCTTGCCCTTATATTGGGCTGTGGTGCGCCGGGAAATCACATAAAGGGACGGGCTAAATGACAGATGGTTGATAATTTCCTCGGTTATGCCGTCGCAAAAAAGTTCTTCAGAAGGCTCGCCGCTTAAATTTTCAAATGGCAGAACGGCAATGGCCGGGCCGGTGGCCGGGGCGGCGGCGGCGGAAAAGACCGGGTCTTTTTGCGCCGGGGCTTTGGAGGGGGCGGCTAATTCGACCTTCGGGGCATAAGCGCCTTTGGGCAGGGAGATATGGATCGGCCTGTCCTGTCCTTCGTCCATATAATAATGTTCCAGCAACCGCCGCAGCCGTCCGGCTTCTACCCGGACAATGGCATCCGTTTGCGGATCAAATGTTTCATCCTTGTCAAAGACTTCCAATCCCAAGGTATAGCCCTTGAGCAAATGGGCGCGGTCAGCCAGATATTCCGTCACCACATAGTCCAGAAACCGCTGGATGCGGTTTTTATTGGCAAATGTTTCACTGGCCAGAATATGCGCGAGTTGCGCTTTAATCTGATCTGGTGAAATAGGGGTATCTGACGGCATAAACGGTTTCTTACACTATTTGAATTACCCACAGTATATGGATAATTAAGGCAAAAGTTAAAGGCCGTTTATGTGTTTTCTGTATTTTATATTTTGAACAGGCCGTCCAGAGCTTTTACAGTCCCGCTGTTTTGGAATATTTTATCCTCTATAACATCAGGTTTGATCATAAGGTGGTCGCGGATAATACCCTTGAACAGGGACCGGATGTCTGTGGTGGGATAGAGGTCACGCTCCTGATAGAGGTCCTGCGTCCTCAGCCCCGGCCAATCGGTGATAATCCGTCCCCCCTGTACAGCTCCCCCGGCGAGGAAAGCAACGCCGCCGGTTCCGTGGTCGGTGCCGGCATTGCCATTGGCCCATACGGTGCGGCCAAATTCGGTGACAACCGCAACGGCGGTTTTCTGCCACAGCGGCCCAAGCTCTTTTTTGATCAGCCCAAGGCCGTTATCCAGGTCTTTCAATCCATTGGTGAGCGGGCCTTTCGTAGTGCCCTGACGGGCATGGGTGTCCCAGCCATAGCTCTCCAGAACCGCTATATTGACATGATCATCGGCTTTAAGAAATTTCACCGCATGACCGGCGGACAGGGTGATGCTTTGCCGGAACCCCCGTTTCTTGCCCCCCATCATGCTGGAGGCAGCAATATTGTTGGCCATAACGGCCTGTTCAAGGCTATGGTTCAGTATGGGGTCATTCTCATAGAGTTTTTCCAACCGCCGGATCAGGTCGTCATCCACGCCGGGTAGCCTGGACGGTGCCCAGCTCGTGCCATTGTCGCTACCGCGCAATATAAGGGGTAGTCCGTGGGACAGGGCGATGCCTTTTTCGGATTGCGTGGATAAGAGCCGGCCCAGCCAGCCGCTACTATCAGCAAAGGCCTTGTCTTGACCAGTCTCAAGCACATCCTGACCATCGAAATGGGAGCGCGCCCGGTAAGGACTGGCTACCGCGTGAATGATATTCGCCTGTCCTGCCCGATATATGCTGTGCAGGTTGCTCAAGGAAGGGTGGAGGGCAAACAGGCTATCCAGTTTCAGGATTTGGCTTTGCTCAAGGGCAATCTGTCCGCGCTGTCTTGCATAGGCGGGGTCGCCGTAAGCCGGAACCGCGCCCAGTCCATCCATGGCCCCGCGCAGGATAATCAAAATAAATTTTCGGTCGCCTGCTCCCGGTGTTGCGGCAAAGCTCATACGGGGCAGAAATTGGCTGGCTAATCCGGCGGCGGCGGCATTTTTAATAAACTGACGTCTTTTGATCATGTCTATCTCCTCTGAAATTCCGGGCTGGCCAGCAGGAGGGTGACCGCCTGCCGGGCGCTGTCGGCCCGCTGGATGGACAGGAAGGTATGGGCGCTCAATCCTTGACCTAGAATATTTTGGGCCAGATTTTGCGGCGGCATGGTGATCTGACTTCTTTCCGCCACAGCCTGCGCCCATTCAATACGTTTCAGAATCATATCCGGCCCGGCCCAATGGGCGTCCTCATAGGGCCATCCGGCGGGGGATGGGGCCTCGAACGGGCGCTGGCCCATTTCATACATGCTTTCAATGATCTCTCTGGGGGTGAATTCGGTCACATTCAACCCGCGCAGGGCCGAAATGACAAATTCCTCGGATGTTTTGATATTGCCGGGCTGGGGCTGCCAGACGTCCTCAAGGGAGACCAGCTTCTTCATAACCTTGCCCAGATGACCATCGGTTTCCAGAAATTCCTGTGCCAGTAGGGTGATGATTTTCTCCGGCGGGTTGTCGGAAATGAAGTGACGGGCCAGCTTGGTGGCGATAAAGCGGGCGGTGGAGGGATGGCGGGCAAGGTCTTTGAGGACGGCAATGCCCTGTTTTGCGCCCCGGTCCGGATATTTTTTGCCTAAAATCTGATGAGTTCCCGGCTCATGCAGGCGTTTCATAAACAGAAATTCACCCACATTGCCCTTCTTGTGGCGGGGCAGGGAGAGGGTCCAGCCGGTCAGCACTTTGGCAAAGGCAATGACATCGGCCTGCCCGTAACCCCCGTCCACACCCAGCGTATGCAATTCCAGAATCTCCCGGGCCAGATTCTCGTTAAGGCCCTTTTTACGCCGCTGGCCACCGATGGAATTTGGCCCTACTGACTGAAAATTATCCAGATACAGCAGCATGGCGGGGTGAGAGGTCACCTTGATCAGCATATCCTCAAATTTGCCCAGAATATAGGGCCGGATTGCTTCCCGCTCAAAAGCCCCGACCAAGGGCCGGACGGTGTTTTTCGTTGAGGATACAGTGAAATGATCTGCCCAGAAACGGGCCAGTCTTTCTTGCAGTGGATAGTCCGTATTCAGGCCCGACAGGGTGCGGGCATAGACTTCTTTAAAGAAATTCTGGCGGATGGTTCTTTGGGTTTTCTTGACCCTGCTGTCATCATTGGCCCTTTTGGCCTGTTTGCGTTCCTCGCGCAGTTTGAGGAATTCTTTGGTAATGGCCGGGCTGCCGTGCAGTGTCTTTAACGGGCGCGGCATTTGGGGCGTGGTGGACAGTTGTTTGTCCAGCCAGCCTTTGGGATTGTCATCAATTTTTTCAAGGTCCCCCGGTCTGGCCCCCATACCAAAACGGTTGGCCGCAATAGACGCAGAATATTTCATTATATTTTCCCGACTTGTCACATATTACTATATGATAATACGTCGGTCTTGGCCATATCCTGCGGCCTATTGTTCAATCATGGCCCGGTTTATGATCATGCGCTGTATGTCTGATGTGCCCTCATAAATTTGGCAAACCCGCACATCACGGTAAATGCGTTCCAGCGGAAAATCCCGTAAATAGCCATATCCGCCAAGGGTTTGAATGGCGGCGGAGCAGACTTCTTCGGCCACTTCAGAGGCAAATAGCTTGGCCATACAGGCCTCGGTCAGGCAGGGAATTTTCCGGTCTTTCAGAGAGGCTGCATTCAGGACCATCAGGCGGGCGGCTTCCAGCTTTGTCGCCATATCAGCAAGGCGAAAGCCCACGGCCTGATGACGGATAATGGGCTTGCCAAACGAAGTGCGCTCATTGGCATAGGCGGTGGCTTGATCAAGGGCGGCTTTTGCCATGCCGACACTTTGGGCCGCAATGCCGATACGTCCGGTTTCCAAATTGGCCAGTGCAACCCG
>JAADFR010000121.1 GCA_013152755.1 Alphaproteobacteria bacterium | reverse complement strand
GGCCGGGAGTGATGCGGTGCGGGCATCTCATATGGTGGCGGGTCACGGGTCGTCCCTGATGACGGAGGCCCGGGCTTTGTCGGTGCCAGTGCTGGAACTGGAGCCGATTGTCAGGCGTCGTAAAGACCTTGAAAAAACGCCCGCATAATTTCAGTTTTATTCTCTGTTGACTTTGTGGTCATCAGGTCGCCAATGGAGCTGGTGCAAATATTGCCGCCCCGTTTTGTTTGCAGATCAAAAAAAATCAAAAAAACGGTCGGCGGTAATAGAATAGGTGGCGGTGTCATATTTTTCGCCGTTTCGAATACCATAATCCTGATTATAGCCGTCAAGTTGATAACCGATAAGTTCCAGACTGTTCATCCATTGCCAAAGCCCCGCATGCTGACCGCCGCTGATCCGCTGGAGATTAAGGCGGTCAAAGCCATGTTTGGTCAGCAGGGCAACGGATTCCAGCGCGGCCCCCTTGATACTGCGGTCACCGAATACGATGCTCAATTCGGCGGAGCGTAAGCTGTGATTGATATATTTCAGGCAAACCACGCCAATATGACGGCCACTTTCCCTGTCAAGAACCACCAACAGCAGGGAAGTGGGGTCGGCTATCTCTGCTGCTACGATTTCGGCCTGTTGGGCCTTATTGACAGGAAAGACGCCGTGGACCAGATATTGGGTGGTGACGGGGTCATTGAACCAGCTATGCCAATGGCCCTGCATCACGTCCTTTTCAATATCCGGCTGGCGCAGAATGACAAGCTCCCCCTCCAGAAAAATATCGTCCTTTTGTGGCCAGTGGTCTGTCATGTGGTCTGTCATGATGTTCATCCAATATGAGTCAAGGCCTTAAATGTACCATAGGCACATAAAAAGAAAAGGCCTAACGACCAAAGATGCTCAGGATGGATTGCGGGGCCTGATTGGCTATGGACAAGGCTTGAATGCCCAGCTGTTGCTTTACTTGCAACGCTTGCAGGTTGGCACTTTCCTTGGCCATATTAGCGTCCACCAGATTGCCGATGCCGATCTCAATAGTATCGGCAATCTTGTCCGCAAAGATCCGTTGGGATTCCAGAGATTTGCTGCCGGCGCCCAGTTTAGTCAGTGATGCACTTACTGCTGTAAGAGACGTGGACACATCAGCCAATGCCGCTGAGGCCAAGGCTTGTGTTGAAATGCCTTGTGCCGCCGTGATGGATATATTGCCGCCGCCTAATGTTAGATTCTGATGGGCGATGGAAATGGTCTGGGTGGCACTGGGGTTGGTGATGGCCACAATGGCATCTGTGCCTCCGTCCAACAGATTGGTGCCGTTAAACTCGGCGTTATTGACAATGATGGATATCTGATCCCGTAAGGCCTGAAAATCTTCGTTTAACGCACTTCGGCTTGTAGCGTCCAGTCCGGCATCGGCCGCTGCGACTGCTTTGCCCTTCATTTCGATGAGCAGGTCTGATATGGCTCCCGATGCCGCCAGGGCAATATCAGCAGTGCTGATAGACCTGTCCAGACTTTGCTTGACCGCACTATAGCCCTTCAGGTCGGCCCGTAATTTCTGGGCGATTGAGAATATGGCCGCATTGTCTTTTGGCGATGAAACACGAAGCCCCGTGTTGATACGAGTCTGGACTGTTTCCAGCTCACGTGTCGATTTATTCAGGTTAAAGAGGGCCGACAGAGCCGTTGAATTGGTATTGACAGAAAAAGCCATTTTATTAATCCACTTAGAAGATTTTTCCTGTAAATGCTGTCCGGAGGATGCCATGTGATGGCATTTGGCATCCTCTGGGCCGCATGTTACGTTTCAGAATGCACGCGAAGATTATTTATAATATTATCCGCCGAACAGACTCAATATTGATTGCGGGGCCTGATTGGCGATGGAGAGAGCCTGAATACCCAACTGCTGTTTCACTTGCAGGGATTGCAGGTTGGCACTTTCCTTGGCCATATTGGCGTCCACCAGATTGCCGATGCCCACCTCAATGGTATCAGAAATTTTATCGGCAAAGGTTCGTTGAGATTCCAGCGATTTACCGCCAGCCCCAAGTTTGGTCAGAACGGCATTAACCAATGCTAACGAATTATCAATACCCGTCAGGGCTGTGGCCGCAAGGGTCTGGGTCGTAATTGTCTGCGCTGCCGTAATGGTGATATTGCCGCCGCCCAGTGTCAGATTCTGATGGGCGATGGTAATGGTCTGGGTTGCATTGGGGTTGGTAATTGCCACAATGGCATCCGTACCACCATCGATCAGATTGGTGCCGTTGAATTCCGCATTGGCCACAATGATGGTAATCTGGTCCCGCAGGGCCTGAAAATCCTCATTCAGGGCTGTTCGGCTGGTGGGGTCAAGACCCGCATCAGCGGCGGCAACGGATTTTTCCTTCATTTCAATGAGCAGGTCCGATATGGCGCCCGCGGCGGCAAGGGCGATGTCGGTGGTGCTGATGGACCGGTCCAGGCTTTGTTTAACCGCGCTATAACCTCTCAGGTCCGCGCGCAGTTTCTGGGCGATAGAGAAAATCGCAGCATTGTCTTTTGCCGATGAAATTTTCAGACCGGTATTGATGCGTGTCTGGGTCTGTTCCAGATCTCTGGTTGTACTGTTCAAATTTAAAAGTGCTGACAGGGCACTGGCATTTGTATTAACTGAGAAAGCCATTCCGCTCTCCTTCCTTGTGTTGCATTCTGAACATGTCGTATCCCAATTCCGGAATAAACTGAATCTAAATATGCAAAGGGCGTGCCAATTATTTTTCTATGTAACTTATTGAAATATAAGAATTATTTTTTGCATCATGTTGCCGGAAAAATCAGAGTGGAAGATTCTGCCATATGGGCGGCAAAGCTTGCACATTGAGCAGAGGTCAGATGTTGCCAAGGTATAAAAAAAGGAGCCGAAGCTCCTTGATTAGAGTGGATGGAATCTATGTTAGATGGTCTGATTCAAGGTGATTGATGTGGGGTGTTTATTGGTTGATTTTGCCCCGTCAGCACCATACCGGCTGGCTTGATTTTGTCTTTTGACAACCTCATCGCTGATGGTTTTAATCATATTTTCGGAGATTGTTTTCAGGGCTTTGACCAGTCTTGTATGACGGGTCAGGACAGATTGAAATACCCGGGATTCCTGCTTTAACTGGCGAATTGCCGGACCATTGCCGCTGCCAAGCAATCCCCCCCGGTTGTTTAAGTCAGCCATTTCTTTCTGGTAGCTGGCCATGAGCTGGTTTTTCAGCGGTAAAAACCTTTCAAGTTCTTTGGGACGGTTTGTTTTAAGCAGGTTGGTTTCCTCTGTAATCACACGGGTAAGGTCTTTGATCGTGTTGATCAGCGGGTCAAGATTTTTCGTGTTTTCAGATAAGTGATTATTTGGCATTTGCGGGCTCCGCTTCCTGTGTTTTTAGAATTTCCCGGTAAACGGAATCGGATAGCCCGATGCCGCCGTTACGGGCGATCTGATTGGCAATTTCTTCGCTGAGAACATCTTGGAAAACTTCTTCTGCCTGACCGCCGCCAAAAGGACCGTCGGATTTGATGCCCATGGACATGCTTTTCAGGATTTGAGACAGGAAAACGGCCTCAAAAGTTGTTGCGGTTTCCCGGGCCTTTTTCTCAAAGGCAGCTTGCGATTGGTCTTGTTTGGGCCCAACATTATCCTGTGTGCGTACCTGCGCTTGCGGTGGTATGTTGAGGAAATTCATATCCATCACATCACCTCAATTTCCGCATGAAGCGCGCCGGATACTTTCAGGGCCTGAAGAATGGCGATCATATCCCGGGGACCAATACCAAGAGCATTGAGGCCATCGACCAGGTCCTGAAGGTTAACACCCGGTTTCAGGACAGCAAATTTCTTGCCCTGCCCATCATCAATTTCGACATCGGTGCGCGGGACAATAGCAGTATTGCCGCCGCCCAGTGGGTTAGGTTGGGATACTTGCGGAGTTTCTGAAACCCGAATGGTCAGATTGCCTTGGGCAATAGCGACTTCACTGACCCGGACCTCATTGCCGATGACAATGATTCCGGAGCGTTCATCCACCACGACCTTGGCCTTTTGATCCGGCTGGACATAAATCTGTTCTATATCGGTCATCAGATTGACCATATTGCTGGTATAGGTCTCAGGTTTGATGACCAGAACCGTTGCCGGGTCGATGGCCATGGCGGTTTGGGTGCCCATTTTCTTGTTGATGGCTTCGGCAATGCGGTGTGAAGTTGTAAAGTCCTGATTGCGCAGGGAAAGATGGATTTCTTTTTTGGTGAGCATGGAATAACGGACTTCTTTTTCCACAATGCCGCCATTTGGAATGCGACCTGCTGTCGGAACTCCTTGTGTCACACTGGACGCCGTGCCACCGGCGGAGAAACCGGATACTTGAATGGAACCCTGTGCCACTGCATAGACTTCACCGTCCGCGCCCTTGAGGGGGGTTACAATCAGGGTGCCGCCGCGCAGATTTTCCGCATCACCAATGGAGCTGACACTGATGTCAAGGCGGGTTCCGGCCCGGGCAAAGGCGGGCAGGCTGGCGGTGACCATAACGGCAGCTACATTTTCACCCTTTTGCAGGGTGCCTCTGGTATTAACCCCGAGCCGTTCCAGCATGGCGGTGATGCTTTGTTCGGTATAGGGGGCGTTGCGGAGTGTATCCCCGGTGCCGTTCAGACCAACGACCAGCCCGTAACCGATCAACTGGTTTTCCCGGACGCCCTCAATGACCACAAGGTCTTTGATGCGCGAGGCCGCCTGAGCAGGCAGGATATTCCCCGCCGCCATAAGGGTCATCATCACAAAGGTAATCAGCTTTTTTATCCGGGACTTCTGCCGCATATTAATTCCGTTTCAGAAAATTGTCATTATCTCTCAGGTCTTGTTATGCGAAATTCGTGCCAATAAAAATGGGAATAGGTAAAATTATAACTTGTTGATTTTTAAAGATTTTTAAGATTATTGGGATTGGGTATAAAGTGCATGGAGTAGGAATTTTTTCCCTTCCAGGGCAATCCTTGCCGGGTAAAAATGATAATTCCATCTATGAAGCCGCTGCTCAATCTGTTATTTATCGGGTCAGGATCAAACGGAAAGAAAACCTCATGGAAATCAAAGGACCAGGACGCATTACACCGCCCGGCGTTTCGCGTAAAGGCAAAAAGGGCCGTTCAGGCAAGGCTAATTTCAGCAAAAATCTTTCTTCAGATGATGTTCATGCCGCCGCCCCGCCCAGTGGCACCTCGCCCCTGACCTCGGTCAGCTCACTCTTGTCATTACAGGAACTTCCCACCAGTAGTGAGGGGCGGTCCAAGGGTCTTGCATTGGCTGAGGATTTTCTGGGTCATCTGGAAATTATCCGCCACGGGTTGTTGGCCGGGCAAATTCCACAGCGCCGATTGCAGGATGTGCTCACCGTCGTTACACGCCAGAAAAGCCTGTCAAATGACCCGGCTTTGGACGATATATTGAATGACATGGAATTGCGGGTAAAGGTGGAACTGGCCAAGCTGGAAATATACGGGGATTGAAGGTTTATATGGCAGATATATGAAAGATCAATTTTTATCAACATTAACGCTTGAATTGTAAGGCGGGGTTGAGTAGTTTGTCATCCAAAATACAGCCGGAGCAAAACCGGAATATTATGGATAATAAAAACAGAGGTTACTGATGGAAGTTGAGTTGCCGGAAGGCTATAAGCCCTCGCCAGATGAGAAGTTTATGAATGAAAGACAGATGTCTTATTTCCATAAAAAACTCGTGGACTGGAAAGAGGAAATCTTGCGTGAGTCCAAGGAAACCCTGAATCATTTACAGGAAGATAGTCAGAAAGAGCCTGATATTGCCGACCGGGCATCCTCAGAGACAGACTGGTCTATCGAGCTTAGAACCCGTGACCGTCAGCGTAAATTGATCACCAAGATTGATGCGGCTATTGAGCGGATCAAAAACGGGGAATATGGCTATTGCGAAGTAACGGGGGAGCCGATCAATCTGGAACGGCTGGATGCCCGCCCTATCGCCATGATGACGCTGGAAGCTCAGGAAGAGCACGAAAAATACGAAAAAGTCCATCGGGATAATTAATTTATCTGACCCTTGATTAAAAAGGACCGTGTCTTCTGACACGGTCCTTTTAGTTTGTGCGGGAAATACCGTCAGGATCAAACCTGCCCGGTGAACACAAATTTCTAGAATGGGAACAGGATGTCGAACAGCTGTGAGCCGTAACGGGCCTGCTGAACATCGGTTAACTGACCACGTCCGCCATATGAAATACGGGCTTCGGCGATCTGGGTATGCTGGATAGTATTGATGGAGCTTATATCTTCTGGCCGGATAACGCCCATAACGGTCAGCTCGCGCACCTCAAAATTTACCCGGACCTCCTGGCGGCCCTGTATGACCATATTGCCATTGGGCAGGACCTGTGTCACGACTGCCGCCAGTGTTAAATTTACACTTTCGCTACGGTCAACCTTTCCGGTGCCCACATTGGATGTGGTGCTGCCCATATCAATAAGGGACGAAGGATCAACAGCATTGGGCAGGATTTTACCCAACTGTGTTTCAAGGCCTAAAAATTTAGTCGTATTTGCCGTGTCAGAATTTGACCGGGTGCGGGTTGTTTGATTATCAATGCTGGCCTTGTCATCAATGGTGATGTTGATGGTTAGAATATCACCGACTTTGCTGGCGCGCTGGTCTTTGAAGAAATTTTTGGATCCTACCTGCCACAATGAATTATTATTATGATTGACAATAGCGTTCTGTGGGGGGCGCACCGGAATAACCCTTTGTGTAGGGCTGTTTTGTTGGGGGACGACCCGCGTGGTTTCAATGGGGGCCAGGTCCGGAGCCTTGCCAATATTGGAAATCCGGTTAACCGCACTACATCCGGGTAAGGTCAGAAGCAGCAAAACCGTCAGGAATTTGGTGGATTTATATGAAGTGTAAAACATGTTTTTCATCCTTGGCATTGTCGGTTAGGGCGTCTTTGGATTAGGGTCGTGCCATTAATTGTGCGAGGTCGCTTTGGGCGGTAATGACCTGAACCTGACCGGGTCCGGTGACCACAGCTTCTATAGTCTTGTGAGACTTGCTGTTCATCACCCGGATCACATCGCCTTTTCCTCCGCTTTCGATGGCTTTACCCAAGGCAGACAGGCTGATTTTACCGGACCGGAAGAAAATACGGATCACCTTGCCGCGCAGAACAATTTTGGGTCGTTCCAGATCGCTCAGTCTCAGCGGCGTGACACTGCGTAACCCACGCCGGGGTGTCATGCCGATAAGCTGGCTTTTATCCCGGATGATATTGCGGCCTATGCTCAGGGTTGGCATGGATACCCATGTTATATCCTGTGCGGCGATATGCTGTCCCGGTGTGATGACTTTATTCAGGGCAGGGACATAGCTGATGGCATGGGTCCGCCCGCGAACGGTTGCCGTGGTGAAACTGCCGTCCCCCACGGGTACGGATAACAGGGCCGTGAATTTTCCGGTGCGCCGGGTAAAGGTAAATTTTTTCAAACTGATGTCATCAAGGCTGCTGTCTTCCGGTAGATAGATCGCGGCATTCTTGCTGTCAAAGCTGATACCGGTTTTATTGCCGGGCATATCCATGTCATTGAGTTTTTGCATAATCAAGGGTTCAAACTCTGCATGTTTAAAGCTTTGACCTTTACGGGTGATGGTGATCTGTCGCACGCCCCGGCTGTTCTGCCAATAGACATTATGCTCACGGGTGAGGCTGGCCAGATAGCGCGTTGACAGGGTTGTTTTCTGCCCGGGTGCCGGGGCATTCATGACCCATATGTCCCGGCCCTGATCCAGATTTTCCAGAACATCGCCCAGCGTTACTGTTGACTTATCGACAGTGGCATTTGCTTTGACATCTGCAAGGGCAAAGACCATTTGCGGGGTCAGGATCCAGAACAGGATTATATAAAATATATGTCTCATGGGATCATCTCTATCTCAGGTTAGAGGTCACGCTCATCATTTCGTCGGCGGTACTGATAACCTTGCTGTTCATTTCATAGGCTCTCTGTGCGGTGATCAGGGAGGTGATCTCGGAAACCGAATTCACGTTGGAATTTTCCAAAAACCCCTGAAGTATTGCGCCAAATCCCGGCGTGTTGGGCACCCCTACATTGGCGGCTCCCGATGCGGGGGTTTCCAGAAATTGATTGTTGCCGGTGGCCTCAAGCCCCGCCGGATTGGGGAAGGTGACAAGCTCCAGCCGTCCCACATTGGTCGGGTTGATCTGACCCTGCAAGGTAACCAATACTTCACCTTCGGGGTTGATGGCAATATCCACGGCCCCCTGCGGAATGGTCAGGCCCGGCCCGACTGTATAGCCTTCCAGGGTGACGATCTGGCCTGTGGGGCCTAATTGAAAGGCACCGGCCCGGGTATAGGCATTGTCGCCGGTAGGCAGGGTGATCCGGTAATAGCCATTGCCGTTGATGGCAACATCCAGGTCATTCTCGGTTCCGACCACACTGCCTTGTTCTGTAATCCGGTAGACGCCGCCGGTTTTAACGCCAACGCCGACCTGAATCCCGGATGGGGTGACGGTCCCGGTATCAGAGGAATTAGAGCCGATCCGCTCAATATTCTGATAGAGAAGATCCTGAAACTCTGCCCGCTGGCGTTTAAAGCCGGTGGTATTCATATTGGCAATATTATTGGCGATAACTTCGACATTTAATTGCTGGGCGATCATGCCTGTTGCGGCGATGCTAAGTGCTTTCATTTTTGGTATCCTTAACTTTAAACGGTGTTTCTATCCGACCTTGGCCAGTTGGTTCAGGGCCCGGCTCTTGGATTCCTGAAGCTTATCCATCAACTTGGCGGTTGACATATAGGCCCGGCTTACTTCAATCATTCGGGTGATTTCGACGACCGGTTGAATATTCGATGATTCGATGACCCCCTGCATAATATGAAAGTCCGTGGACTGTGTTGTCGGCGTATCGGCACGGAACATGTTATTGCCGATTTTTTTCAACTTTGTAATATCCTCAAAGGTGACAACACCCAATTTTGCGATTTGCCCTATTGATGGTGATGAAATGGTCCCGTCAGAGGCAAATTTAAGATCGGTTATGTTTGGCGGAATTTTGATGGCTCTCCCGGCATCATCCAGAATTTCCTGACCCGTTGACGTGATTAAGGTTGAATCCGGAGAAAAGGCCAAATGACCGTTTCGGGTAAAGGCAATATCGCCATTTTCCCGTTTAACCTGAAACATGCCATCCCCGTTAAGGGCAATGTCAAGAATATTGCCGCTATGCTCAAGCCGCCCATCGGCCATATTGCGTGAGATGCCAAAATCCTGAACATAGGAGATCTGGCGCATGTTTTTTGAGGCTCCCCCGCTGGCCTCTTTGATATATTCGCCAAACATGACATTTTCCCGCTTAAAGGCGGTAGTGCTCATATTGGCGATATTATTGGCAATAACATCCATCTGGCGCCGCCGGGCAACCTGATGTGAAAGTCCGATTGATAATAATGTGTCCATCTTGGGTCCTTTCTGGCCGTTCGATATTTCCCGCAATCCACTATGCATATGCCGTGCCAGAAAAATAATATATTTAGAACAATGAGTTATATGTTTGGAGGAGGATTAATAGCGGATGAGCGGCAGACTTTGCCCGGTAATTTCTGACTTCTTATATTTTATTTGACTGGCTTGCCTGATATAGTATGTGATATTAACCATAAATATGGTGTCCTGATCATTGATCAGACGACGGGAAAGAAATAATTCCTAATAACTTGTTAATATTAACGATTTACATTTGGTTTATAAATGTGGCTTTCATATATTCCCGAATAACAGGGTGGGCATAAGTAAATGAGCGATGAAAAAGAGTCCAGTGACGGCGACGAAGATGGCGCAGAGGGTCTGGAACAGAAAAAAACGAGCGGCAAGAAGATAATTATCATTGCCGTGGCGGCCATACTTGTACTTGGCCTTGGCGGCGGTGCGGCTTTCTTCTTTATGTCCGGCGGCGATGAAACAGAAGAACATGCAACAGATACGGAACACGGCGGTCAGGAAACGGATGTGGCCGATCAGGAACCGACGGAACTTCTGTTTCTGGAACTTGATCCCATGCTGGTTAACCTTGACACGGCGGGAGGCAAGCCCAAATATTTGAAGCTGACCATCGCGCTGGAGGTGGACAAACAGACGGCGCTGGATGAGCTAAATCAGAAATTACCGCGTATCATCGACCAGTTCCAAACCTATCTTCGTCAGCTCAGGATAGAGGATCTAAACGGGTCAGCGGGTATGTTCCGGCTTAAGGAAGAATTGTTGATTAAGGTTAATGATGCGGTTTACCCAACCCGGGTGAATGATGTATTATTCAAGGAAATGCTGGTTAACGGATAAATCAGATTATGTCAGACGAAGAAGAAATTGATGATGATGCCGTTGCGGCCGAATGGGCGGCCATGGCGGAAGACGACGGGGCTGAAGGCGATGACCTGATAGAGGACGGCGATGACGATATGGCCGCCGCCATGGGGGGAACGGACCGGGTTCTGGATCAGACGGAAATTGACAGTCTGCTTGGCTTTGATGGCGAAGAAGACGATGTAGGGGCTAAATCCGGTATTCAGGCCCTGATCAGCAGTGGTCTTGTGGCTTATGAACGCCTGCCCATGCTGGATATTATCTTTGACCGCTATGTGCGGATGATGTCCACGTCATTGCGGAATTTTACTTCTGATAATTTTGAAGTATCCATCGACAATATGACGTCAATCCGGTTTGGCGATTATCTTAATTCCATTCCTTTGCCCGCCATGCTGGCGGTTTTTCATGTGGAGGAATGGGATAATTACGGCCTGATTACCATTGACAGTAACCTGATCTATTCCATCGTCGATGCCCTTCTGGGCGGCCGGCGGGGCACGGCCCCCATGCGGATCGAAGGTCGTCCCTATACCACGATCGAACATACATTGGTCGAGGAAATGCTGGCCGTGATGCTGAAGGACCTCTGTGATGCGTTTGAGCCGCTCAGTGCTGTGACCTTCAAGCTGGATCGGCTTGAAACCAATCCGCGGTTTGCCACCATAGCCCAACCGACCAATGCCGCGTTGCTGATCAAGATGCGCGCGGATATGGAGGACCGGGGTGGGCGCATGGAGCTTGTCCTGCCTTATGCTACTATTGAGCCCGTGCGGGAATTGCTGTTGCAGCGGTTCATGGGCGAAAAATTTGGCCGTGATTCCATCTGGGAAACCCATCTGGTGCGGGAACTTTATAATACGGATGTGCCGCTGGAGGTTATTCTGGATGAGCATACCATGACATTGGGTGAGGTGCTTGGACTGGAAGTCGGTCAAACCATGATGCTCAATGCCCAGGCCGACAGTGAGGTAGAGGTGCGCTGTAGCGGTGTTCCCATGATGACGGGCCGGGTTGGCAAGCTGGGACGCCATGTGGCGATCAAGATTGAAAAAGTATATAACAAGCATAAGGAACCGGTCTGATATGGAAATGGCCCTTGATATTGTGATTATTATTATGATTGCGGTTATGATTTCCTTCGCTGTTATTTTGAATGCCAAGCTTAAAAGATTCCGCAATGCCCAGAATGAAATGGCGGCTCTGGTGGCGCAATTAAATGGGGCCATTACCAGGGCGCAATCAAGTGTCGAGACCCTGAAAAAAACCGCACAGATAGAAGAAGGGCGTCTTAAGGATTTGGTGGTCAAGTCGCGCCTTCTGGCGGATGAGCTATCGATAATTACCGAAAGCGGTACAAATCTTGCGGATCGTATCGAACGGGGCCTGGTGCCGGTAGAACAGCTTGATGACGACACAGACGCTGAGACAGAATATGAAGAAGAAAGTGAAATGTTGGAAACCCTGAAAAAGGTTCGCTGACCTTTATTGCGGTATATTCCAAAGGAAATATAATGATGAAAAAATTGAAGTTGTTGCCCCTGTCCATTGTTATAATGTCAATGGTCCTTGGCGTTAAAATTGTTGACTTCTCTTTTGGAGTGAGCGAGGCCCTTGCGGCGTCATCAGAACCGGCAAAAGAAGAACCGCAAGCAGAACCGGGGGCCCAGCATGAGGAAAAAACGCAGGCTGCTGATGAAACAGAGGCGGCGAAAGCACCGTCCCGGCAACTGAGCAGCAACCCGTCCCGCAAAGAGATTGAGTATTTACAGAAGCTGTCTGATCGCCGGGCCGAACTTGACCGCCGTTCACGGGAAATAGATGACCGGGAGAAATTGTTGAAGGCCGTGGAACTGCGCATTGTTGAGCGGACCAAATCCCTTAAGAAAATTGAACAGACCATCGAAGCCGCCCTGAAAAAACGTGATGAGCGGGAGAAGGTCCAGCTACAGAGTCTCGTTAAAATGTATACGGCCATGAAGCCAAAAGAGGCCGCCCGTATTTTTGATGATCTGGAAGATGATATTCTTCTGTCAATTGTTGAAAATATGAAAGAAAAAAAGATGGGGGCTATTCTGGCAAAGATGAATCTAAAAAAGGCCAAGAAGCTGACCAACAGCCTTGCCACCAGAGAAAAACTGCCGGAAATTAAGGGTTGATTTCTGGCTGTTTCCGTCCTCGCTAAAACTTTTTTTCACATAAATAAAAGGCTTTACCAGCTATTAACCCCTGATTGTTATACTGCGCACTGAATATTATAATATTCCAAAAATTGTGGGTAAGATAAAAGAGGTGAGCATGAATTTGAACAGGGTTTCACTGGAAGACAGAATCGAGCGTATTAGGGAAAAACTTGGGGACAATATTGAGGTTTCCGAGGTTACATCCATAGTCGGTGAGGTGATGGGGTCTCTTGAGGGGGACCTTGATCTCAGGGAATTGCATTTTCAGGATGAACTGCGGAGTTTGTTGGGCTATATTGAACAGACAAAAACTGATCTCTATGATATTCAGCCCAAGGATCTAAGCGAAAACAAAATCCCAGAAGCCAGTAACCAGCTGGATCAGGTGGTGGCAACCACAGAGGTGGCGGCCTCTAAAATCATGGACGCTGCCGAGGAAATATCCGAACTCGCTGAGACTGTTGATGGTGAACTTGCCGAGCGTTTGATGGCGATCTCTACCCATATATTTGAAACATCCAGTTTTCAGGATATTACCGGTCAGCGTGTGACCAAAGTGGTGACGACCCTTAAATATCTGGAAGAGAAGCTCACGGTGCTTGCCAATGCCATTGGCGATACCGATTCTCACTTGAATGCAGATGAGGATAACAAGCCCGAAAGTGAGGAAGATTTATTGCAGGGGCCACAAAGTGCGGCCACAGGAAACGATCAGGATGCTATCGATGCCCTGTTTGACAGCTTTGATTGATTGTCCGGGGAATATTGTATAGGCTTGGGAAAATTATGGTTAACGGTTATCCCGGAAAAGCTTTAAGAAGATGAACAAGTTTATTGGCAGTATAGGGTCAAGTGATCCTCTTGATGGGAACAAACCGTTAAAAGATGAAACAACAGGTCTTTTCGTATCATTATATTTGATCGTGCTGGCGTTTTTTGTCGTGATGAATTCCATTTCCAATCAGGATCAGAATAAGGTTTCCGCCGCCACGGAAAGCGTGACTAGGGCCTTTAAAAATCCTTTTGAGCCGGAGGCTGATTTCGTTGATGTTTCGGCAAATCAGGATGCGCTGACCCCCAATGATGAATTTTATGATCAGATATTGGGCGTTTTTGCCTCATTGGTGGGTTTTGACGGTAAATTCCCCACCAAGGGCGGTAATGTGGTCAAAATTAATTTTGAACCCAGCAAAATATTTGAAAAAGACTCCAACGTTTTCCGAGCCAATCAACAGGCTTTCCTGCAACAATTGGCCGGCTTTCTGAAGGCGGGCCGGGACAGTGAAAAAAGGGAAATCGATATTGTGATTTCTTCGGGGAAAGGCCTTCCCAAAGGGCCTGAATACTGGAAGGATATTACAATACTGCGCGCCGGGGCCTTCGTCTATGAACTCAAGAAGATGGGGGTTGCGGAAGACAAGCTGGCCATCGGGGTGGTGCAGGGCAAGGACAACATGATGGTTTTGACCTTTTATAATCGGGAAAGAAAAAACATCAGACAGCGCCTGACGGGCCATGAGACACAGAAGCTGCCCGCGACCCAAAATCAGGAGAGTCCAAAATCAGAGCCTCCAAAGGGGACGGGCTTATGATGATCAAAGAGGAAATGCCGGTCCAGGAACCCCCGCAGCAAAGCTGGTTGATTATATTTGCCGACCTGTTGGCGCTGTTGTTGACGTTTTTCGTGCTGATGTTTTCCATGAATTCGGTTCAGGTGTCCAAATGGGAGGCCATTGTCGAATCCCTCAGCGAAAATCTGAATCCGAACCGGGCGCAAATTCAGGATGTGGACTGGCAAAATATTGAAGCCGCCAAAACGCCTCAGATTGAGGCCCTCAACCTGAATTATCTAAAGAAAATATTTGATGACAAGCTGCAATATGACCCTATTTTACGGCGCAGTAGTGTGACCCTGCTGGATGACAGGTTGGCCATCACCCTGCCGGCAGACCTCATTTTTGAAAAAGGGCAGTCAGAATTTTCGCGGGACGCCTATCAATCCTTGCAGGAGCTTGGGGCGTCCCTGCAATCTATCCAGAATAAGATTACCGTTGTGGGCCATACGGATCTGGAACCCACCAGCGGGCGTTTTTATCCAACCAATTGGGAATTATCTCTGGTCCGGGCCATTTCGGTTGCCCGTCTGATCGCCGATGCGGGCTATACCTATGATATTGAAACCTTTGGTTATGGTCCTTCGCGCTTTAAAGAACTTGACGAAACCATACCGCTTGATGATCGTTATTTGCTGGCCCGGCGGGTGGATATTTTCATCCATCGGGAGGCCAAGGATCAACCGTCAACGCAGACAGGGTTTCCCCAATGAGTATTGGCTTAAAAATATTAAAAACCATTGGGTCGCTGTGCATTTTGGTTTTGGTTAATTTCAGTCCGGTCTTGGCACAGGATATTGTGGACGTGCGTAACGGGGATCATCCAACCTTTAGCCGGATTGTCTTCGATTGGCAGGAAAGGGTATCTTACACAGCAAATCTATCTGATGGTCAGCTTGAAATTATTTTTGACAAGGCAAGCACCCCAAACTGGCATAATCTGCGCAATGAACCGCTGGCCTATATGGCAGACCCTGACTATCGCATAGAGGGTGACAAGTTGGTGGTCACCCTGAAGGTGACAAAACCCGCGACCTTAAAAGATTTTCGTTATGGAACCAAAATTGCCTTTGATATTATCGGTGATGACACAGTCGTTGAAAAACCCCGCGTCCAACAAAATTCGGTGCAAGAGGCGGCGAATGTTGAGGCATTTTCCTCGACCCCTGGACAGTTGAAAGTTACCGTTAACCGAAATCGCGACAGCATCCGAATGCGCTACCCTTGGGCAGAGGACACAAGGGCTGCTGTATTCATTCGCAATAATTATCTGTGGGTGGTATTCGATGGAAAAACAACCGTGGATCAGAGTAATCTGGACCGTTTTTTGGGTCAAAGGGTGCTTTCGGCGCAGAAAATTGACCATCCGACCCTGACAATACTGACCTATGCGCTGGTATCGGGGCAGAATGTTAAGGTTACGAAAAAGGGTCAGGTCTGGCAAGTTGATCTGAGTAATGCTGCACTTGGCCTTACACAGTCCATACCGGGCAGTCAGCAACGCATGGCCGGGCATAATGGGGAAATTTTCTTTTTCTCCGTGGTCAACGCGGCGTCCCCTCTTATGGTTATGGACCCGGTGATTGGGGATCAACTGGCCATTGTGCCGACGGTGGAACCTTCACAGGGCGTTTTGAAAATGCGTAAATTTTCGGAGTTCGAGATACTGCCCACGGCACAGGGTATCGCGGTTGTGTTGATTGCGGACAATTTAAATGTTTTGAAATATCAGGGCGGAATCGGCATTACCTCAAAGCAGGGTCTTGCCTTGTCCCGTAGCCAATTGTCCAGCCAGCTCGATTTGGCACCGGATAATGGGCAGGCCACGGGGGGTGATAAAAAGCTGGTGGATTTCGCCGCATGGAAAAGAGGCCCGGTCACGGACGGGGATTATCACGAAAATAAGCATGAACTGCTTTTTCTGTTGTCCAATTCAACGGATGCGGACCGGAGCGGCATGCGCTGGAATCTGGCCCGCTTTTATCTGGCCAATGGCCGTACAAGAGAGGCTTACGGTGTATTGAGTGTGATGGCGGGCGATGACCCAAAGATGTTAGAAAGCCCGGAATTCAGGATTGTTCTTGGGGTAACGCATATTTTGATGCGCCATTTTTCCGAAGGATTGAAATTATTAAGCCATAAATCATTGCTTGCGGAAAGGGATGCCCTGTTATGGCGCGCGGTAGCTGAAAGCGAACTGGGCAGTTATCAACAGGCCTTTGAGGATTACAAGAAGGGGGCTGATGTCCTGTTCCTGCAGGATCCGGAAAATCAAAAACGGTTTCTGTTTGCCGCCATTCGGGCCGCTTATGAGCTGGGGAATGAGGATTTTGTTAAATTCGGCTTGTCCTATTTACAGAAACTATCCCTGACCGGTGAAGAGCTTACCGAGGTAGATTACTGGCAGGCATTGCTTGACCGGGACGCGGGCGACTTGCTTAAGGCCGAGGAAAATCTAAAGGGGATCGTTAAGGCCGGCGTGCGGCAAACGGCGGCATGGGCAAAATTTGATCTGATAAATATGGATTATCAGAATAAGAAAATAGATGAAACAGAAGCCATCGATCAGCTTGAAAAATTACGTTTTTCCTGGCGGGGCGATGATTTTGAACTGGAGCTTCTTTCCCGCCTTGGCGATTTATATGTTCAGCAGAAAGACTTTAATACCGGTTTGCAAACCCTGCGTCTGGCAGTGACATTTTTCAAAGAATCGGACAAGACCTTGGCCATGACCCGACAAATGAGCAAGATATACAGTGATCTGTTCCTGCATGGCGGGGCCGACGTTATGGAACCGGTCAAGGCGGTATCGTTATATTCCGAATTCCGGGAACTTATCCCGCTTGGTACAGACGGGGACAATATGACCCGGCGCCTGGTGGATAGGCTGGTTTCCCTTGATTTGCTGGAAGAGGCGGCGGAGCTGTTGAAACATCAGGTGAAATTCCGCCTTAAAGGGACGGCGCAATCAGTGGTGGCCGGACGACTGGCCATGATTTATCTGCTGGATTCAAAACCACAGTCGGCACTGGATATTCTTCAGGCCACCCGTGATTCACAAATTCCCGATGATATTCTGACCCGCCGTATGATGATTGAGGCCCGCGCCCTCATTGAGCTTGATCGTTATGAAGAAGCCGAAGTTATGCTGGAAGATTATAAGGGCAAGGAAGCCGATGATCTGCGGTCTGATATATATTGGCGTTCGGAAAACTGGGATAAATATATTGCCCATGAAAACCGGATGCTGGGCAAGCGGTATGAGGATGAAGCCGCGTTAAGCGTCGAGGAGCGGCTCGCCGTATTGCGTCTGTCCGTGGCCTATGTGATCAATGGTGACAAGGCCGGAGTAAAGACCCTGCGCGATAAATACAGGAGCTATATGGAGGGTGGATTGTACGGGGATACTTTTGAGGTTATCACCGCTGAACGGCAACTGACAGACCAGAACATCCGCCGCCTGACCCGCTCCATTGCCAGCGTCAGCAAACTTGAAACCTTTATGACATCCTATCGGTCCGAATTTGCTAATAATGCTGATCAGGGTTTTTAATAGCGTATCTTGACGTAACTGCCCGGGGCATCTTCTATGGCTTTGAACGGGCCTTCGCCGGGGATGCGGGCCGCAACCTTCGGGCCAGATTTCTTGACAAGCCATTTATGCCAGTCATCCCACCATGAGCCGGGAACGCTTTTGGCCCCCGCCAGCCATTCTTCCGCATCATGGGGCAGGGCGTCATTTTGCCAGTGATTATATTTTTTGGCGGACGGCGGATTGACAACCCCGGCTATATGACCGGAACCGGCCAGCATGAATTTCTTAGGCCCGGCAAAATTCCATGTATCCTTATAGACTGATTTCCACGGACAGATATGGTCTGTATGGGCCGCCTGAATATAGGTGGGGATGGTGATTTTGGTCAGGTCCAGCGGTGTATCATTGAGAGTAATGGCGCCCGGTTTGACCAGATTATTTTTCAGATACATTTCTTTCAAATACTGGCTGTGGCAGGCCCGGGTCAGGCGGGTGTTATCCCCGTTCCAATAGAGCAGATCAAAGGGGAAGGGGTCTTTGCCCCTCATATAATTATTGATCACAAAGGACCAGATCAGGTCATTGGCACGCAGCATATTAAAGGTATTGGACATAGTCTTGCCGTCCAGAAACCCTTGTTTCGCCATAGTTTCTTCCATATCGACCATCTGCTTTTCATCGACAAAGATGGTCAGCTCCCCGGCCTCACTGAAATCAACCTGTGTCACCAGAAAGGTTGAACAGCCGATTTGGTCCAACGTGTCTTTCGCCGCCAGGTGGGCCAATGTACAGGACAGCATGGTGCCGCCAATGCAATAGCCAACGGTGTTGATGACCTTCTCGCCGGTGGCCTCGCGGACCGTATCAATGGCCGACAGGGTGCCAAGGCGCATATAATCCGCCATCCCCAGATCAGCCATGCTCTTATCCGGATTGCGCCATGAAATAATAAAAACGCTATAGCCTTTATCGGTCAGCCATTTAACCAGTGAATTTTCCGGGCGCAGGTCCAGAATATAGAATTTATTGATCCACGGCGGCACGATGAGCAGGGGCTTTTTATATTGTTTTTCCGTGGTTGGATTATATTGGATCAGCTCAATCAGTTCGTTACGATAGATGACCTTGCCGGGGGTGCTGGCCACATTGCGGCCCGGCTCAAACTTTTCGTTATCGGTCATGCTGATGGTGAATTTCCCCGTTTCCGGGTTATAGTCCCGAATGACATTTTCCAGTCCCTTGACCAGATTCTGTCCCTTGCTCTCAATGGTTTCGCGGATAACTTCCGGGTTGGTGAGGGCAAAATTCGTCGGCGACATGGCCTCAATGAATTGCCGGGTAAAGAAATTCATCTTGTCTTTTTTATGGCCCTTCTCCGGGTGGGTCTCATTGGCGGCCTCGGCCAGACTGCGGGCGGTCAACAGGTATGATTGTTTGATAAAATCAAAAATCTGATTTTCCTGCCATTCCTTGTCTTTGAATCTTTTGTCGCCGTGGGCCGGTTCAATGACCGGTTCAACCGTATCGTCGCCCATCATCTTGCGGGATGCATTTTGCCACAGGGTCATATAATCCTGCCAGAATGTCATTTGTTTTTCGATCAATCTATCTGGATGACTGCTGTAATATTTGGTCAATTCGATGAGGGTTTCGCCGATATGCATGGGGTCCGTCTCAATATCGGAAACCTGCGCATTCTGGGTTTCCATAAAATCATGGGCCATCTTCTGAAATTCAGCGGTCATTTCCATAATATTTTCAGATATTTTTTCAATATCGGTTTCATTTTCACTCATAACCACTCTCCTTGCATAGGGTCATTTTCCATTATGCCATGTATAGGCGGTAATTATGAGCGTTTTTTTACCAGAACAGCGTAAAAGGCATTTTCCTTTATATTCGTTTACTGTTACATAATGAATTCTGCCTATTACAGGCCCGAGTGTTTAGAACGAGGAAAAAATGGAACAGGATTTCTACCGCATCAAAAGATTGCCGCCTTATGTTTTTGCTGAAGTGAATGCCATGAAA
>JAADFR010000120.1 GCA_013152755.1 Alphaproteobacteria bacterium | reverse complement strand
GTATGGTCTGATAATCAAATACCTCTCCGCACTGTGATTGTAAATCCGGGTATTTCACTCAAGATTCCTGTAACAGTTTATTGGATACCGATATTGACCCGACTGCGAAGAACAGATTATAGAAAACAAACAAAACTATACCATTTTGCGTCTACTATGTCGAATAAATGTCGACATAGTAGACGCAAAGCGACATCTAATAGAGAAATATAGAAATAGCACAAATAGGGGACATCTATGACAAGTAAAGTCAAGTGGAAAACGGAGATTTCCGTAAGCGCTTAGCCAACCGCATCTACTCAGTCGTAGCAAAATGAAGTAAGCTGGGCTTGGTCAATATTCCAAGGCAGCAGGTTCTCAAAATCCTGCAGAGTTGATGCAGTTGGCAATTTCTCGAAGATATGCCGTAAATAGGCATAGGGCTCAAGCTTGTTAGCCTTTGCCGTCTCAATGAGGCTATAGAGCAGGGCACTTGCTTCAGCCCCTTTCGGTGTCCCCGCGAACAGCCAATTTTTGCGGCCGATTACAAAAGGACGAATACTATTCTCGGCCATATTGTTATCAATAGTCAGATGGCCGTTCTCTAAATAACCGACGAGCCTGTCCCATTGCTTAAGTGTGTAGGAAACCGCTTTACCGAGAAGCCCTTTAGGCGGCGTCTGGGTGGATTTTTTCGTAAGCCACTTTTTGAACTCGGTCAATATGGGCTTGGCTTTTTCCTGCCTCATTTTGTAGACTGCCTCCGGCGAGAGCTCATTCGTGCGGGCTTCTTTTTCAAACCTGTATAGCTTTTGAATGTAGCTCAGCGCCTGATCACCGCTGCCGGTTTTACGGTTTTTGGTTTTACCCTGGGCCTTGATTACGTCCATAAAATTACGTCTGGCATGAGCCCAGCATCCTATATGGTGAATATCTTTCTCAAATTCCAGAAAATTATAGCCGGCATAGGCATCAGTCTGGACATAGCCTTTAAAACCACGCAGGAACGCCTTGGGCACATCTCCGCTTCTATTTGGATGATATTGAAAAACAATCGCCGGATTTTCCGGATCCCCCCGCCGGAAGATCCACATATAAGATTTGGATGTTGGACTGCGGCCTGGTTCCCGCAGTACCTGTAACGGTGTTTCGTCAATATTGATCAAAATTCCAGCCAAAATTTCATCTTGAATCAAATTCAGTAAAGGTTGACAAAACAAAGCTGCCCGCATGGCCCAATTGCACATAGAGGCCCTTGATACATCTACTCCAAGGCGGATAAATTGTTTTTCCTGTCGATAAAATGGCGTGTGATCAACAAATTTACCGGTAAGGACATGGGCAATAAGACCAGGTGTGGCAATTGATTTTGGGATAATCTGCGGAGCAACGGCAGCGATTTTGACAGTCGGGCCATCGTCTTGAACCCCTTCACAGTTCTTACAGGCGTATTTGGGCCTGATATGGCAAATAACCTGTATTTTGGCAGGGATAATATCAAGCTGCTCCGATACTTCTTCGCCAATACGGCTTAGTTCGCAACCGCAGGCACATATCTTCTCATTATCGTCTATATCATGAACAACTTCAATCCGAGGCAAATCATCAGGAAGTGCCTTTCTGCCGCTTTTTTTGCGGGAATGCGCGGGGACAAAGACCTTTTCACTATCATTATCGTCCTCATCTGGCTCAATTTCCTCCGGTTCCGGGACATCGAACAGGAAAAGAGGTTGAGGGGCATCTTTGTCAGGTCTTCTTTTTTCGCTTTTACGACCAAACAACTGAGCCCGCAGGAGACGGATCTGCTCAAGCATAATGCCCATTTCCTTCTCATAAAGGATTTGGAATTCCACTAACTTCTGCTTAAGCAGCACACTGTCATCCGGTAATTCAGCAACGTCGATATTCATGTAGTTAAAGTAACATAACCATCTGATTTTACAAGTTTTAAATGCAATAGATCTTCCTTTTTTCAGACCATAATCTCATACGATAACTGTCTGTGTGCTTCGTCTTGCTGTAGTGATAAACCATCAAGCAGCCAAGCCAATTCATGACCATGCACGGCGAACACCTCAGCCTCTGTTTGCGGCCACTGGAATTTGTCCTTTTCCAGTCGTTTATGCCAAAGGCAAAATCCGGTGCGATCCCAGTATAAGATTTTAACAATATTACGGCTGCGGTTACAAAAAGCAAAAAGATGACCAGATAAAGGATCCAGCTCGAGTTGATCGGCAACGATTATTGACAGGCCGTTGATAGATTTACGCATATCCGTAATCCCGGTGGCGATATATGCCTTGATTGGCAGAGCGGGAGAAAACACTATCGGCTCTCCAGAACGGCAAGCAGCCTGACTAAGGATGATGACGAGAAGTTTTCGCCAATCTCGATTTTTATATTCCCCGGCATAATTATTTTTAAATCAGCCTGATTCGGGGCGATAAAATTCCCTGATTTACCCCGCCCTAAGGCTACTGGCACTAAAACAGATTCTTTAACCTTGGGACTGCTCAGTTTTTTGTGCCAATATGCCAAGGCACGATAGGAAATATTATGCTGGCGGCTGTATTCAGCCCTGGTTAGTCCGCTCTCCTGGCATGCCTTTACATGCGTCTGCCAGTGGCGGCGCTTGTTGCTTTGCCGGTTTTTGTTTGGCATGGAACCACCTCCTTGTTGATTTTAGGTGGCACTATAATGACATAGGCGGCAGTAAGAAAAAAGATGTGGTTTAATTAGCGCTTACTTACGTTAAGAGTGCGGTTTATTGAGCCATCAAGTATAGGCTACAACGGCGGTTATGTTATCCTTGCCGCCGTTCTCATTGGCGGCTTTGATAAATTCGGCGCAGGCCGCCTCGGGATTTGCCGCCTGACTGATGATGGCCGCTATTTTCTCATCGCTGACCATTGACCACAGCCCGTCGGAGCAGATAGTCACCCGCTCACGGGGGGAGAGCGGCAGGCAATGGCATTCCGGATCCTCGCGAAAGGGGAAGCCCACGGCCCGGCTGACGATATTCCTGGCCGGCGGCGCTATTTGCTCCGTGTCCGTTGCGCGGCGCTTGAATTCGGCGGCGTAACTATGGTCATTAGTTACCTGTCGCAGACCGTTTTGGCCGGCAATGTAAGCCCGCACATCACCCACATGGCAGGTGTAGAGAGAGCCGTTATCAATTAAGGCGGCAATAAAGGTGGTACCCATGCCGGATAAATCCTCATTGCCGGAGGCCATGGCCATTATTTTGTCATTGACCTGGCACAGGCTGCTGATAAGCAGATGCTTGATACCCTCCCGATTGCCCCTTACCTCCCTCAAGATTCGCGGATTTAATAAATCAATCATTATTTCCACCGCCCGTCGACTGGCAACCTCACCGGCCTTATGACCGCCTATGCCGTCGGCCACCATCATCAGGTTTAGACGGGGCAGGACGGCGAAACTGTCCTCGTTGGCCGCCCGGCGGCGGCCGGTATCGGTGCGGCCGCTAAACTGTATTGCCGATTGTTGCCAGAACATTAATTTTTTTTTAAACGTAGCAAAGTTCATATATCATCATCCAGATTACGATTGCGCCATCATTTCTGCCGGCCAGAAAAATATAGGGCCGGGGGCCGGGACAAAGGCTGCGGATACCGTCCCCCCGGCCGTCCATAATATACTTGCAACGAGACTCTTTGATCTCCCATATCTTGATTAAATCATCGTCACAGCCGCTTATTATATATTTATTGTCCTCGGTTATAAAGGCCGCGTTTATTCGGTCATCGTGGGCCTGAATGGTGTCGCGGCATTGGCCGTTCTGCCTGTCCCAGACCTTAATGATCCGGTCAGCGGCGGCGGAGATAAATGATAAACCATTGGCGGCCGCGGCCAGGGTGGTGACCGGCATGGCGTGGGCGGCGGCCACCCGGGT
>JAADFR010000119.1 GCA_013152755.1 Alphaproteobacteria bacterium | reverse complement strand
ACCATGCGCCTTGGGGCCTATAAGGCAAGACTTGTACCAGGCAGCCGGGTCTGTGAGATATATGGCAGTGAAGCCATTTCCGAACGTCATCGCCACCGTTATGAGGTTAACATCAATTACCGCAAACAGCTTGAGGATGCCGGACTGGTCTTTTCTGGCCTGTCTCCGGACGGCGCGTTGCCGGAAATCGTTGAAATACAGGATCATCCTTGGTTCATCGGGGTGCAGTTCCATCCCGAGCTGAAATCAAAACCGTTTGAGCCGCATCCCCTGTTCGCATCTTTCATTGAGGCCGCCGTGAAACAATCCCGGCTGGTTTAACTATTATATCCCAAGAGGTAAGACATGACTGCAATTATTGACATCACCGGCCGCGAAATTCTGGACAGTCGGGGTAATCCCACGGTTGAGGTGGATGTAACGCTGGAAACCGGGGCCTTTGGCCGGGCGGCGGTGCCAAGCGGGGCGTCAACAGGCGCTCATGAGGCTGTGGAGCTTCGGGACGGCGGCAACCGTTATATGGGCAAGGGTGTCCTAAAAGCGGTTGAGGCAGTTAACGGCGAAATTTATGATGCGCTGACCGGGCTGGATGCGGAAGACCAGATCATTCTGGATAATGTCATGTGCGCACTGGACGGTACGGACAATAAATCACGCCTTGGGGCCAATGCCATACTTGGCGTCAGTCTGGCCGTTGCCAAGGCGGCGGCGGATGAGGCCGCATTGCCGCTGTATAATTATCTGGGCGGACCGTCTGCGCGTCTGTTGCCGGTGCCAATGATGAATATCATTAATGGCGGCGAGCATGCGGATAACCCTATCGATATTCAGGAATTCATGATTATGCCGATCTCTGCGGGTAATATCCGTGATGCGGTGCGCATGGGGGCTGAAATATTCCACACGCTCAAGAAGAAACTGTCTGATGCAGGGCTTAACACCAGCGTTGGGGATGAGGGCGGTTTTGCCCCGGCTCTGAACGGGACGGTGGACGCCCTTGATTTTATCATGCAGGCCGTGGAGGCCGCCGGATACCGTCCGGGTGAGGATATTATGCTGGCCCTTGATGCGGCATCCTCTGAATTTTACAAAGATGGCAAATATGTTCTGGCGGGCGAGGGTAAGACCCTGGATAGCGGCGAGATGGCCGCTTATTACGCCGATCTTTGTGGTCGTTATCCGATCCTGTCTATTGAAGACGGGTTGGATGAGGATGACTGGGACGGCTGGAAAATCCTGACCGACCTGATTGGGGACAAGGTTCAGCTTGTAGGCGATGATCTGTTCGTGACCAATCCGGTGCGCCTTGAGAAGGGGATCAAGCAGGGGGTTGCCAATTCCATTTTGATTAAGGTGAACCAGATCGGCACCCTGAGTGAGACATTCGATGCGGTCAATATGGCCCATCGGGCGAGCTTTACATCTGTTATGTCACACCGTTCCGGCGAGACAGAGGATGCGACCATTGCCGACCTTGCCGTGGCCACCAATTGCGGGCAAATCAAAACCGGTTCGCTGGCGCGTTCAGACAGGTTGGCAAAATACAATCAGCTGATCCGTATCGAAGAAGCCCTTGGGGACGCGGCGCAATATGCCGGGAAATCAATTCTGCGCGGATGAGCTTATTCCAACTTTGGTTTTTAGCGTCTCTGCATAAGAACGATTTGTCTGGTACTTAGCGGCGGCAATGTGGACGCGGAGACTTTTGAACAGGCGATCGATAGTCTTTAGAACTTGTAAATAAGAAGGGTTTTATATGAAGAGAATCTGTGTTTATTGCGGGTCAAGCCCTGGAAAGAGTCCTGAATATATTGACGCTGCACGTATGCTTGGTAAAGAACTGGTGAGGCGCGATATTGCATTGGTTTATGGTGGTGCCAGCGTTGGAATAATGGGCGAAATTGCGGATACCGTTTTGTCTGCTGGCGGTGAAGTCATTGGTATAATGCCGCAAGCTTTGGTCGACAAGGAAATTTCTCATAGCGGCTTGACTGATTTAAGGGTCGTTGGCTCAATGCACGAGCGCAAGGCAATGATGGCAGATATTTCTGATGGTTTTATTGCTCTTCCAGGGGGCCTTGGTACTATCGAAGAATTGTTCGAGGTATTGACTTGGTCACAGCTTGGGTATCACAGGAAACCCTGTGCTTTGTTGAATGTTAAAGGATATTATGACACAATTTCGCAATTTCTGAATCATGCGGTTGAAGAGCAGTTTGTCAAACAAATTCATCGTGATATGATCCTGATTGAGGAAAATCCTAATAAGCTATTGGATGCTATGGCGGTATATATCTCTCCCGCCGTTGATAAATGGATTGGACGCAATCAAACTTAGGATTAGCATCTTAACGAGAAAATGAAGAATTTTCTTGACCCGGCGAATCAGGTGTGATTCTCTATGGTTATGACATACGCATTAGACATTAAAAATCGTTTTCGGAAAATGGCCGTTCCCATATTCTGTTCGCTGACTATTGTCTATTTTCTGGTTTATGGCATGCGCAGTATGCAGGACAAGGCTAACCTGCTGGAAGAAATTTCTGTCCTTGAACAGGAATATAGCCTGGTGCATGAGCGCAAAGTGGACATTGAAAGCCATGTAAAACTGTTACAGCCTGATCATGTTGACCCGGATTTTCTAGACGAAACCGCACGGGAAATATTGGGTGTGATGCATAAAGATGAAATTGTCATTCCTCAAAAATAATATTTTCCCTAAATCCAAGCAAATTTTTGAATTTTTAGAACTGTAATTTTTTTGATTTATTCTCAATGGCTTAATTTTCTTGATTAACTAAATTTTAGTTAATTTAAATTTTTGCTTGTATTTCAATGACTTTTAATCATTATTTAGTAAAATTACTGGATACTGACGGCTATTCATGAGGATAGGTTGAGATTATGGCAAAGAAAATCACCAAAGCAGGCAAACCCGCCGCGCGACGTAAACCCCTGAAACCCAAAACATTGACGGCAACACCCGATGAATTGACGGCTTTTTACCGGGAGATGCTGCTGATGCGGCGTTTCGAGGAAAAGGCCGGTCAAATGTATGGCATGGGCCTGATCGGCGGCTTTTGTCATCTTTATATCGGGCAGGAGGCAGTTGTTACCGGCATCCAGTCCACCCTGAAGGACGGTGACACGATCCTGACCAGCTACCGGGATCATGCTCATATGCTGGCCTGTAAGATTGATCCGAAGGAAATCATGGCGGAACTCACCGGGCGGGCGAACGGTATTTCCAAGGGCAAGGGCGGGTCCATGCATATGTTCAGCGTCGAACATGGTTTTTATGGCGGCCATGGCATTGTGGCGGCGCAAGTCCCCATCGGGGCCGGGCTTGGTTTTGCCCATAAATACCGGGGAACTGACAATGTCTCGGTGGTTTATTTCGGTGACGGGGCGTCAAATCAGGGCCAGATTTATGAGAGCTTCAATATGGCGGAGCTGTGGAGCCTGCCCGTGGTCTTTGTGATCGAGAATAACCAATATGCCATGGGGACTGCCGTCAAACGGGCCTCGTCAGAGGTTGAACTTCACCGGCGCGGGGAAAGCTTCCGCATTCCGGGGGAGGCCGTGGACGGTATGGATGTTCTGGCCGTTCGGGAAGCCGCAATGCGGGCGGTGAAATGGTGTCGTGACGGCAACGGGCCTATTTTACTGGAAATGAATACCTACCGTTACCGGGGCCATTCTATGTCTGACCCGGCCAAATATCGCTCCAAAGAAGAAGTTCAGAAAATGCGCGCTGAACATGATCCTATTGATCAGGTCAAACAGCGGCTTCTGGACGATAAAATCATGTCAGAGGATGATATGAAAGCCATCGACAAGGATGTGAAAGCCCGTGTGGCGGAAGCGGCAAAATTCGCCCAGGAAAGCCCCGAACC
>JAADFR010000118.1 GCA_013152755.1 Alphaproteobacteria bacterium | reverse complement strand
CTGGGCAACAGGGTGATGACCTGATCACAGCCAATGCCGTGATGGCGGCTGGCAATATGGCGCGCCTGATCCCCGGTCAGATCAAGCTGATCCGCCCGGCCATCAAAAATCACAAAATCATTGCCCAACCCGTGCATCTTGCGAAAAGCACGCGGGGCCCCTGTCATTTCCTTTGTCATACTGCCTTATATGGGGGGAATCGGCGGAAAGTCCACAAAAATAATACGAAAGAGTTATGCTGTAATAAATTTTATTACTCATATATGCTGAGCTGTTATAATTGGCTCTAATTATTTTATAAATTTGGAAAATGGCTACATGCGTCCGGTTAAATATATTTTTCTTGTTTGGGGTCTTGTCATTCTGGCGGTCGTAATTCCCGACTATTCCATGTTTTCTTTCGACTGCGACGCTGAAGATTGTCGCGTTATGATGTCCCTTTCGTTACAGGATATAGCGATAGGGCCAGCCTTTATTTTTGCCATTTTCCTCATTCCACGCAAGGAAATGGCCATATATACGGATAAAGTCGTTGGTATATGGCGTAGAGTTGGGGCTTTTTATATAGACCTGATCATTATCACAACCATACTTGGTACGATGGTATCATTACCGCTGTTCTTTGCGGAATTTTATCGTAATGGCGAATTTCAATTGTTCATCTATCGTAATATGTCTATCACCAGTGGCCGAATAATGCAGGCGGGATATACCATTTTTACCTTGGGTATCTGGTTCTATTATTATTACAAACATCTGTTGCTCAATAGACCAACATTGGGTCAACGGCTGATGGGCTATCAAATCTATGGGAATGATCAACCTTGGACAAAAACGCGGGGCTTTAAGCGGGTGAGCTGGGCCTTATTGTCTCTATTTCTAACACCGATTACGACTTTTCTGGCATTTTTTACAGACAACAAAATATTCTGGTTTGATAAAAAAACCAACAGTCTGCCAAAATATATAAAATACTCAAAAACCTAACCAAAAATAATCGGCACCAGCGCATAAGACAGGCATGTCACCACAATGATTGCCACCAGATTAAGCCGGAAGCCGGCATTGGCCATTTGGGGGATGGTGACCTTGCCGGTGGAATAGATCACCGCATTTGGGGCGGTGGCCACCGGTAACATGAAGGCACAGCTCGCCGACAGGGCCACCGGCGCAAAGAGCATCATGGGGTCGATGCCCGTACTGGCCGAGAGGGCCGCAAGGACCGGAAGCAGGGTCGCCACCGTCGCCGTATTGCTGGTCAATTCGGTCAGGAAAACCACCAAAGCCACAAGGCTTAACACCATCAGGATCAACGGCATGGTACCAAGGGCCGCCATGGCGGTGCCGAGCCAGACCGCAAGGCCCGATGTCTTGACCCCGGCGGCAAGGCTGAGGCCCCCGCCAAACAACAGCAAAACGCCCCAGGGAATGCGGTTGGCCGTGTCCCAGTCCAGCAGAGCGCTGCCCTTGTCCTGCCCGCAACCTGACGGAACAATAAACAAGAGGGCCGCGCCGCCCACAGCAATCATGGCATCATTGACCCACAGTAAAATCTCAAGGTTTTTCTGGATCGGCACCCGCAATATCCATGAGGCCGCCACCAGCAGAAACACCATGGCCACCCGCTTTTGGGCCACGGTCATCGGGCCCATGTCGCGCAATTCTTCCTGCAACATATCCTGCGCCACCGGGGCATCGGACAGGTTAAAGGGATAGGCCCATCTGGTCAGCACGTACCACGCTATCGGCACCATGATAATCACGGTGGGAATACCAAAAGTCATCCAGGTGAGGAAGCTGATTTCTATATCATAATTTTCGCGCATAAAGCTGACCACGAACAGGTTGGGCGGCGTGCCGATAGGCGTGCCAAGACCGCCGATACTGGCCGCATAGGCAATGCCCAGCACAAGGCACAGGACAAAGCCCTGATGCTGTTTATTGTGATCACGGACCACTTCGCTGGCCAGTGACAGGGCGATAGGGATCATCATGATGGTGCTGGCTGTATTGCTGATCCACATGGACATAATCGCCGTGGCCACCATAAAACCACCGATCAACGCCGTGGGGTTATCGCCCACCCGCACCAGAATATTGAGCGCCAGCCTGCGGTGTAAATTCCAACGGGCCAAGGCGGTGGCAATGATAAAACCGCCTAGCAGCAAAAATATGGTTGGCCGGGCATAAGGGGCCGAACTTTCGGCCATGGTCATCACCCCAAAAGCCGGAAACAACAGCAAGGGCAGCAAAGATGTAATCGGGATGGGTAAGACTTCCGTCGCCCACCATGCGGCCAGAAGCAGGGCAATTCCCGTGGTTTGCCATGCCATAAGGCTCATGCCCGCTGGCGGCGCAATCACCATGGGCAGAGCCAAAAATAACAGCCCCAATATCAGACCGACTTTACGGGTTTTATTCATTTACAGCCTTCCCTTTTGGGGGATAGTAGACAGTGGGCATTTAAAGTCAATTTTCCATTTCATTTATCGACAGGTTCAATATACTCAGGAGAAATTTTTCAACAAGAAATGCCCATTATGAGTATTAAATATACCGCCTTTCTGAAAGCTCAATTGCAGGAACTGAAAGATCAGGGCCTGTATAAAGCCGAGCGAACCATCACCAGCCCCCAACAGGCGGAGGTGACCGTGGCCTCTGGCGGGGATCAGCATTACATCAATTTCTGCGCCAATAATTATCTGGGCCTGTCCAATGACCCGGTTTTGGTGGATACGGCCAAAGACGCCCTTGATCACTATGGGTATGGCATGTCATCGGTACGCTTTATTTGCGGTACGCAAGATATTCACAAGCAGCTGGAAGGCCGTCTTGCGGAGTTCCTGAAACAGGAAGATGTGATTCTCTATCCCAGCTGCTTTGATGCCAATGCGGGGCTGTTTGAAACCCTGCTGGGCCCGGAAGATGCGATCATTTCAGATAGCCTCAACCATGCCAGCATCATTGACGGGGTGCGCCTGTCCAAACCGGCGCGCTTTCGCTATGCCAATAACGATATGGCCAAGCTTGAGGAATGTCTGATCAAGGCACAGGACAGCCGCTTTCGCCTGATCGCCACCGACGGCGTTTTCTCCATGGATGGTATCCTCGCCAATCTGCCCGCCATATGTGACCTTGCCGATAAATATGACGCCCTTGTCATGGTTGATGACAGCCATGCGGTAGGCTTTATGGGCCAGAGCGGGGCCGGAACCCCGGAACATTGGGGGGTCAGTGACCGGGTGGATATCCTGACCGGAACCCTGGGCAAGGCGCTGGGCGGCGCGTCCGGGGGCTATACGGCGGCGTCAAAAGAGATTGTTGACTGGCTACGCAACCGTTCCCGCCCCTATCTGTTTTCCAACAGTCTGGCCCCGGTCATTGCCGCCACCACCTGTAAGGTGCTGGACATGTTGCAGGAAAGCGGCGATCTGCGCAGGCGGCTTATGGACAACAGCCAGTATTTTCGTGAACAAATGACCAAGGCCGGGTTTGACCTGGCCGGAGCCGATCATCCGATCATTCCGGTCATGTTAAAGGATGCGCGACTGGCCGCTGATATGGCGGAGAGATTGCTGGCCGAGGGTATTTTCGTGGTCGGTTTTTCCTTCCCCGTGGTGCCAAAGGGCGCCGCCCGTATCCGCACCCAGATGTCCGCCGCCCACAGCCGGGCGCAACTTGACACCGCCATTGACGCCTTCACGCGCATTGGCCGCGATCTGGGGGTGATCAGCTGATGAAAGCTCTGGTGAAATCAAAGGCCGAGGAAGGCATCTGGCTGGAGGATATTCCCGCGCCTGAGGTCGGCTATAATGACGTTCTGATCAAAGTGAACAAGAGCGCCATTTGCGGCACCGATATTCATATCTATAACTGGGACGCGTGGGCCCGGAAAACTATCCC
>JAADFR010000117.1 GCA_013152755.1 Alphaproteobacteria bacterium | reverse complement strand
TTGGGATCTGCCGACGAACCGTAAGACTATTCGCCGCGCCAAACGCTGGGTTGATTTGCTCAATGATGTGACGGCAACGGATGTGCAGCTTGCGGCGCGGGAGAATTATGTCTCGGTGGAGCATTTTAAACGCTATACCACCACCGGCATGGCTATGGATCAGGGCAAGACCAGTAATGTCAACGCGCTGGCCATATTGGGCCGGGCTACCGACCGGACAATTCCAGAGGTTGGCACCACCAAATTTCGCCCGCCTTACCGGCCCGTGACCATGGGCGCCATGGCCGCCCGGTCCACAGGTAAATTATTCAATCCTCTGCGCTACCTGCCGCTCCATGGCTGGCATCAGCAACATAAGGCCGAGATGGAAGATTATGGCGGCTGGTTCAGGCCGGCCTGTTATAAAAAGCCGGACGAGGAGGAACATGATGCGATCCGCCGCGAAGTGATGGCGGTTCGCACGAATGTTGGTATTCTGGACTATTCTCCGCTGGGCAAGATAGATATCCGGGGCCGGGATGCGGCCGAATTTCTTAACCGTTTCTATGTCAATAATGTCAAGACATTGAAAGAGGGGCGGGCGCGTTATGGTCTGATGCTCAATGAGCATGGCACGGTGATGGATGATGGTATCTTTGCCCGCCTTGCAGACGATCATTTCTGGGTGACCACCACCAGCGGCGGCGCTGGTCCGCGGACTCAATGGTTTGAAGAATGGCGGCAATGTGAATGGCCGGACCTGGATGTGGTAATCACGCCGCTGACCACCGGATGGGGCACGATCAGCCTGCAGGGGCCAAAGGCGCGGGATCTGTTGCTGCGGCTTGAGACGGATATTGGCCTAAGCAAAGACAGTTTCCCCCATATGGCCGTGCGCACGGGCCTTCTTGAAGGGGTGCCAACGCGCATATTACGGACCAGCTTTACCGGTGAGCTGGGTTTTGAGGTGAATATTCCGCTGTCCTATACGGCGGCCTTGTGGAAAAAACTTATGAAGGTTGGTGCTGATCTTGGCATAACCCCTTTTGGTCTTGAGGCCCTGATGGTCATGCGCACGGAAAAAGGCTTCATCCATGTGGGCGTCGATACGGACAGCAGCACCCTTCCGAGTGATGTGGGCTTTGGAGCTGTTGCTCGCAAGAAAGCAGATGATTATGTGGGCAAGCGGTCCCTGTTCCGGCCCGATGCCCTGCGCCCTGACCGGGAAACGCTGGTGGGTTTGAAAGCCGTGGGGCATAAGCCCCTGCCTATGGGCGGCATTATCATGGCACCGGGTTATCAATCCGCACCGGCCTCTATAGATGGCCGGGTGACGTCCAGTTATGAAAGCCCGACCATGGGGTGGCCTGTGGCCCTCGGGCTGATCAGGGGCGGCACAGATCGCCTCGGCGAGAGGGTTAATATTTATGATGCGGACGGTATCCATGAAGCCGAGATTGTCGCGCCGTGTTTTTATGATCCAAAGGGGGAGAGATTACATGTCTGATCCAGCTCATTTAAGCCGTCGCCAGCCTTTATACGGGCGGTCTATTATCCATAACGGCCTGCAAATCTTGCCTGTGCCGGAAGTGGGCAAGATTATGCTGCAGCGCTCGAATAGGGTTCATGACGATGACATGACGGACTTTGGCGAAGCATTTGCTCAGGCCTTTGGGCCTGAACTGCCCCTTCAGGTTAACAGTACAATAGTGAGCAAGGATGGTGCCATAACGCTGCTTTGCACGGGGCCAAATACCTGGATGATCCTTTGTGATGATCCGGACGCCATGACGATTGCCGGATGGATTGAAGCGACCGCCGGGGACAGAACGATCACTGCGGCTATTATGACCGATCAATATATCTGCCTTGATATAAGAGGCGAACATGCCCGGGCCTTGCTGGCCAAGGGGTGCGCGCTGAATTTGGATGCACAGGTTTTTACGGAAGGCCATTGCGCCCGAACTCTGCTGGCACAGGCCAATATGGTGCTTTGGCCCATGGGGACGGAGGGGTTCAGGATATTTTTTGATGTCAGCTTCAGTGAATATCTGTGGTATTGGCTTGAATCTGTATCAGAAGAATATGCGGAACATAATGGATAGGGGGTGCATCTCTGGTTATCTGCGGGCCGTAGCAGGTAAGCTATCTGCAGGTCTGATTGTTATTAGGATATTTTTCCAGCGTTTAATAAAGGTATGATGATTTTATGCATGCCAGATATGTATATTAATAGTGATCGCGCCGTCTGCTGGCACGCAGAGCGCCGCGTCCTGTTAAGCGGCCATAGGACGGTGATTTTTAAGCAAGAGCACCATAACTTTTAAGTTTAGAAAGATATAGAATGATCTATAGTGCCTAAGGGGTTTAGTGTTCTTTAGGCATATTTCGGCTTAAAATAGACGGATAGGCATATGGCAGCAGGCAAACAAACTGAGCAATGGTCATCAAAGGCCGGGTTTCTAATGGCGGCGATCGGCTTTTCGGTCGGCCTCGGTAATATCTGGCGATTTCCCTATGTCATGGGCGAAAATGGCGGGGCGGCCTTTTTGATTATTTATCTTGCCTGCGCGTTGGTCATCGCCCTGCCGCTGTTGGTCAGCGAACTTGCCATCGGGCGCCGGGGCCGGGGTAGCCCTGTGGCCAGTATGTTGAATGTGGCGGCGGAATCCGGGACCAGCCCGCGCTGGGGAATAGTCGGCGGCCTAGCTGTTCTGGGTGTCTTTTTCATCATGAGCTATTATACGGTCATTACGGGATGGACGTTTGATTATTTTTTCCTGTCCCTTACGGGCCGCTTTGAGGATATTACAGCTGATCAGTCGGGGATGATATTTGCGGGCCTTACCGGCAACCCCCTGCGGCTTTTATTCTGGCACACAATCGTCATTATTCTGGTCGTGCTCATTTTACGCCGGGGGGTAAAAGAAGGCATTGAACGGGCGGTCGGTATTTTGATGCCGGCCCTGTTTCTGTGTCTTGCCATCATGGTCGTATATGCTCTTGTCGCCGGTGACATGGGCAAAACAGCCAAATTTCTTCTGGTGCCGGATTTTAGTAAAGTCACCATCAAAACGGTTATGGTTGCAGTGGGGCAGGCCTTTTTTTCCATCGGCATTGGTATGGCGTCTTTGATCACTTTTGGCAGCTATCTTAACAAGGATGTCTCAATCCCGAAGTCGGCTGCCATAATCATCCTTGCGGATACTGGCGTCGCCCTGTTGGCCGGGCTTGCTATATTCCCGCTAGTTTTTGCCTTTGGCCTGACCCCGTCCGGCGGTCCGGGCCTGATTTTTCAGACGCTGCCCGTGGCCTTTGGTCAGATGCCCGGCGGACAGATATTCGGGGCTGTTTTCTTTTTCCTGTTGATTGCAGCGGCCATGACTTCTTGTATCGGCGGCGTTGAATCTGTCATTGCCTGGATTGACGAGCATAAAGGCATTAGCCGGAAAAAGGGTAGTGTGATTGTTGGGGTCTGTGCCTGGCTGGTGGGATTTTTAAGCATTCTGTCCTTTAATGAATGGTCGGATTTCTATCCGCTGGATTTTATACCGGCTTTTGCCGGAAAAACGATCTTTGACAGCCTTGATTTTCTGGCTGCCAATATTCTGCTGCTGGCTGGCGGCCTGCTCACATCAATCTTCATTGGCTGGCAGGTGCCGAAATATATTCAGCTGAAGGCCATGGGGATCAAGGACGGTATCTTTTACATTTTCTGGCGACTGATCGTACGCTATGTGGTCCCGCCGCTCCTGCTGTTGATCCTCATCATGGGTATTTGGGCTTATTAATGATATATATTAGTTCAGATATGATCTGAAACATTAAGCACTTAAAAGAGTTGCAAAGATGTGAGTGAGTTACCGATTTTGATGTTGGTGGTAGTCAGGTTAAATCTGGTCTACAAATTTGCCCTTCCAGATTTCTTTTCCATCGAGCAAGTTCTGCATGGGCGTTCTGCCTTTACATCTTTTGCTCAACTGATTTAGGTTGGAGCTCTTTTTAGGGACCATTAGTGATGTAAACGCAGGAGCGAGAGCGGTGGGCAGTTGGACAAACTGGATAAGGATTTTACGCCTTCAGTAAATGTCCAGTATGATATTCCTATTTCATCCAGTCTAGATTTTCATCAGAAGTTAGCCTCTATTTTTCAGATGGCTATTTCGTTGGTGCTTCGTT
>JAADFR010000116.1 GCA_013152755.1 Alphaproteobacteria bacterium | reverse complement strand
ACCACGGTCTTTCGCGGTCTGCTCTGTGAATTTGACTTTCACAAGAATTTCACCGGCACCACCATCATCACCAAGGACTATAGCAAGTTCGGCAATTTCTTCGCCAAATTCGGCAAGATCGGCGAGCGGATCAAGCTGGAAGACCCGGAATTTGAAAAAATATTCGAGGTCTACGGCACCGATCAGGTGGAAAGCCGCTACCTTTTGACCCCGGGCTTTATGGAACGCATCCGCGATTTAACGGCGGCGGTGGGTCATGGCAATCTGCAACTGGCCTTCGACCATGGCCGCCTGTTGCTGGCCATCAAAAAAGGTGAAGACAGCTTCGAAGGCGGTAGCGCCTTCTCAGACTTAACCGACATTGCCCGAATAGAAAAAACCATCAAGGAACTGACGTTGATTTATGATGTGGTGGATAAGTTGAGGTTGGAGCTGGAAACGCGGGTTTGAGGGTATTTATACGGAAATAATAAATGAAGGTAAAATGTCCAAATTGCGGTAGAAAAACATTCAGTTTTTGGCGAAAATACTTTGTTGGTACTAGATATAGTATAGCAAGAGCTATGATCGGACATGCTCCCTGTTTTGATTGTGGGGCTAAGCTTGTTTACCCGACCGCTGAATATTACATATTTACAGCGTTACATTTTCTGCTTTTTTATGCTCTTTTTTTTGGAGGAATTAGCCTGTATGCCCTTTATATACCAACAGAATTTTCATATGGTATAGCCCTATTTTTCAGTTTGTTTTTTTTCATAGCCTTTAGCACGAGTTATGTATTTTGTTATTTTATGCCGATGGTGGTTTACGATGAAACCGAATCTTGCGGAAATGCTGTTCCAGAAAACAAATTAAAGAAACAGGTTGAAGATTGGCTTAAGCAATATCCCCACGATAAATATCATATTATGGCCCATGATGTCCGTAATGATCATCCTGTTAAATTATCTGTAACTGTACGGTTTAGCCCATTGACTATTCTTTTCAGACAGACGGGGGACGGATTAGTTGAATGTTATTTAGCAGATTTTGGAAATCCGGATAACCATTATCGCCCCCTACAAGATGTCGTTTCAGATTTAGGTTTGGAAGTGAAAAATATCGATAAGTTAAAGCCTGTAGAAATTTTTGATGTTTTATCTGTTAATGAGTCTTGTTTAAGGGAAGTATTTGAGCAAAATAAATTAAAAAATTTCATATAGCCCCCTTGTCATTCCTGCGCAGGCAGGAATCCAGCCTCAGAAAACTGGATGTCTGTCTTCACAGGCATGACGACTTAAATGGGGGCATTTTTACAGGGCTTTTGCGTTGCCTAATGTATAGACTATTTTATAGGGAATATTTTTTATTACCTTCTTGTTTTGCCGGGGTTCATAGGTCAGGCTCTTGGCGGTGATGATTGATGGCTCATTGAAAATCTTGTTTGAGGACTCCCTGATGGTAACATTGGCCGTGGTGCCGTCCGCCATTATGTCGAACATAACGATGACATAGCCTTCCAGTTTTAGTTCCTGCGCTTGTTGGGGATAAACAGGCGGGGTTTGGGATATGGGGAGCAGGTTTCTATCCGCTTCACTGGCCAGAACATCCTGACTTGCCGTTGCCAGACGCGGCGTAAGCGCATAAACCGTGGCCAATGTCAGGCCGATCAATGACAGGCACCAGAACAGGCTGGCGGTTTTATTGTGTTTTATCATTTTGATATTCATGTTTTTTAACCTTTCAATGCGTTGGGTCAGGCCTTTCCGGTTATGGAAAATTCCAACCATCAGGGGGGATTGTTCGGTGATAAGAATATGCTCTGCGCCGGACAGGAGGGAACGGGTGTAATTCTGAATATTGCGGCTTTGCAATACCGCCCGTTCATCACAAGCCATTTCCCGGCTCTGGTTGATCTGATAGGCTATCAGGTAAAGCACAGGGTTCCACCAATAGAGGGCGGAGAGGATTTTCTGGACAAACATAATGCGAATATCATGGCGTTGAATATGAGCATATTCATGATATAGAATTTGTCTTAGAACATCCGGGGACAAGCGACCTGTCATGGTGGGGGGCAGCAGAATGATTTGCCGAAAGAAGCCCGTAACCAATGGCCCTGAAATCTGATCTGAACAATAGACCGGATAATCACCGCCATCAACAGGGGCAAGAAATCCATCCGGCAATATTCTGGCATCATTAATGATCCGGCGGGTATGAAGTACGGAACGACAAAGCCGCGTCAGTTGAAAGACTGTCCCCATCATCCATAAGGCTGCGCCCCAAAAATAAAAATTTATCGGGCTGTTGGGGGTGATCTGTTCATTACCGCTGGGGGCAATATTTTCAAACAGAAAGCCCTGTATCTCCCCCACACCACTGCCCCCGGGCAGGAATATGGCCAAGGGCATAAAGACCGCCAGCATAAAAGCGGCAAGCCATAACCATGAACGTATTTCATAGCTCAGGCGCGGCATGGTCCTGAGGATTAAGTAAAGTATGACGGCAAGGGCCATGGCCTGCCAGAGTTGCTGTATGGCGAGAGAGGTCATTATGTCCGTCAGATTAGCCATATGATCACGCCTTTTCCTCTGTATCGCCAAGACTGTCTTGCAGGGCCTTTATCTCCGCAAGGTCGAGGTTGTTTTCAGCGATCAAATGCTGGGCCAGTATTTCCGGGGAGCCTTGGAAAAGCTGATTAATCAATTTGGTCAGGGCGGATTTCCGAGCTTCCTTTTGATTTACAAGCGGGTGATAGATAAAAGCCTTGCCCTGCTTACGATGGGCAACAAACCCCTTGTCTTTTAGAATTTTCAACATGGTCAGAATGGTCGTATAGGCCACGGGCTTTTCCCGGGAAAGACTGTCACAGACCTCGCGCACAGAAGCCTCTTGTCTGTCCCACAAAATGGTCATGATGCGCTGTTCAAATTCGGTCAGAGTGGTTGGTTTTTTACGGGTCAAAATATCACCTACTAATTATTTAGTTTTTACTACCATATGAGGGGCTACCCCATCTGTCAACTAATTTTTTAGTAGAAAGAAAACAGGATGTTCTTTTCCCCTCGTTTATGCTACCCCCTTCCCATGAATCTTGGCAGTATGAAAAACTTATCCAATCACGCGGTGCAAACCTCAAGCCGGGTGCGGGCGATCCTGGGGCCGACCAATACGGGGAAAACCCATTTGGCGGTGGAGCGGATGCTGGGCCATGCGTCGGGCATGATTGGTCTGCCGTTACGTCTGCTCGCGCGGGAGATTTATGATCGCATCGTTGCCTCACCGCAAAATCCGGCGGGTAAAAATACCGTGGCCCTGATTACGGGGGAGGAGAAAATCATTCCCCGCCATCCGCGCTGGTGGGTCTGTACGGTGGAAAGTATGCCGGTGGAGAAAACCGTGGCTTTCCTCGCGGTGGATGAGATTCAGCTGGCCGCTGATGAGGAACGGGGCCATGTCTTTACCGACCGGCTGATGCGCGCAAGGGGGACGGAGGAGACCATGTTCATGGGCTCTGAAATCATCGCCCCGCTGATCCGCCGTTTTGTGCCAGACGTGGAATTTATCACCCGGCCCCGTTTTTCCGAACTGATCTATACCGACCCCAAAAAGCTGTCCCGTCTGCATCGGCGCACAGCCCTGATCACCTTTTCCGCCCATAATGTTTATGGCTATGCGGAGATGCTGCGCCGGCAAAAGGGCGGGGCGGCGGTGGTTATGGGATCGCTTAGCCCCCGCACCCGCAACAAACAGGTAGAGCTTTATCAGAACGGCGATGTGGATTTTCTGGTGGCGACCGACGCTATCGGGATGGGACTGAATATGGATATTGACCATGTGTGTTTTGCCGGGACCGCAAAGTTTGATGGGCGGCGCATGCGGCCCCTGACCCCGTCCGAGGTGGCACAGATCGCGGGCCGGGCCGGGCGTTATATGACCAA
>JAADFR010000115.1 GCA_013152755.1 Alphaproteobacteria bacterium | reverse complement strand
GGTCAAAGGGCTGTCGCTGGGCCAACGGGTATCGGCAGAGGGGCATGTGACCTGCGGCCATTGCCGGAACTGCCGGGCGGGAAAGCGACATCTATGCCGTAACACCCTTGGCGTTGGCGTCAACCGGGCGGGCAGCTTTGCCGAATATGTATCCATCCCGGCGGTTAATATCTGCCCCCTGCCCGATGCCATCAGCGACGATCTGGGCGCAATCCTTGACCCGCTGGGCAATGCGGCCCATACGGCCCTTGAATTTGATCTGGTGGGGGAAGATGTGCTGATCACCGGTGCCGGCCCCATCGGCATCATGGCCGTAACCATTGCCCGCCATGTGGGCGCGCGCAATATTGTTATCACCGATGTCAATGATTACCGTCTTGGCATCGCCAAACAGATGGGGGCAACCCGGGCGGTGAATGTGGGCCGCCAAACCGTGCGCGAGGTTATGGCGGATCTGAGCATGACCGAGGGGTTTGATGTGGGCCTTGAGATGTCCGGCGTGCCCTCGGCCTTCCGGGATATGCTGGATAGCATCAATCACGGCGGCAAGCTGGCGCTTCTGGGCATCCTGCCGGCTGATACGGGCATTGACTGGACCGAGGTGATATTCAAGGGCGTGGAAATCCACGGTATCTATGGCCGCAAGATGTTTGAAACATGGTACAAGATGATCGCCATGCTGGAAGGCGGGCTGGACATCAGCCCCATCCTGACCCATCATTTTGCCATTGACGATTTTCAGGACGGCTTTGACATCATGCGCTCCGGCCAGTCCGGCAAGGTTATTCTGGACTGGAATGCCTAGTCCCGCCCCATCGCGGGCCAGAACCATCGGCCTGTTCGGGGCCATTTCAATTGGCATCGGCGGCATGGTGGGCGGCGGCATTTTTGCCGTTTTGGGTGAGGCCGTTTCATTGGCACGCGGCGCAACGGCCGTGGCCTTTCTTTTCGCGGGTATTGTCGCCCTGCTGACATCCTATTCCTACGCGAAATTATCCGTTACATATCAAAACAGCGGCGGCACCGTAATATTCATCGACAAGGCCTTTGGTCATAATCTTTTATCGGGCACCGCAAATCTGATGTTATGGCTGAGTTATCTTGTGACCATTTCGCTATATGCCGTCGCATTTTCCTCATATGCCCAAACTTTTTTCCCAGGCCATAGCGGCCCGTGGCTCAAGCATCTGTTAATCAGCATGGCTATCCTGCTTCCTGCTCTGATCAATATGATAAGTGCTTCCTTTGTCAGCAAATCAGAAACCATCGTTGTTTTGATCAAAATCACCCTGCTAATCGTAATTATCGTCACCTGTGCCTCCTATGTTGATCCTGAACGGCTCTCCCCGGCACAATGGAGCGGGTCATTTTCCATCATCGTTGCCGGAATGATTATCTTCGTTGCCTATGAGGGGTTTGAACTTATAGCCAATGCGGCAGGCGAAATTAAAAATCCGGCGTTGAATTTACCCCGGGCATTCTATTTCTCCGTATTGCTGGTTATTATTCTGTATGTTCTTATTGCTATCATTACGGTGGGCACTGTTCCGGAAAGCCAGCTTTTGACGGCAAAAGATTATGCCCTGGCCGTGGCCGCGAAACCGGCTCTGGGGCAAATGGGTTTTACGATTGTGTCCATCGCGGCCCTGCTGGCTACTTTTTCCGCCATCAACGCCACCATATATGGTAACGCCCGTCTGGGTTATATTCTGGCCATTGAAGGTGAGCTTCCAAAAATGCTGGATAGGGAAAGACGAAATATCCCAACTACGGGGGTCATACTTACCCTGATTCTGAGCCTGATCATGGCAAATACGATTAATATAACCGAAATTGCCATCATCGGCAGTGCGAGCTTTTTGTTGATCTTCTTTATTGTAAATTTAGGGGCCTATAAATTACACCGGGAAATAGCGGGCCGTAAATATATCATCATCTTGGCCTGTCTGATAAGCGGGGCGGCATTGGCCACCATACTGGTCCATACATTTTCAAACAACCCGCGTGCCGTCGGGATATTTTTATCCTTTATCGGCATTTCTTTCCTGTTTGAATTCTTTTATGGCCGATTGATCAGAAAACATATATTTAAGCGACCTTATGAATAAATCGCCTAATTTACCGGAAATATCAGGGTAATTTCAGTTCCCACACCAACCTGACTTTGAATATAGAATTCGCCGTCAAGAAGTTCCATAAAGGCCTTGACCAATGGCAAGCCAAGGCCCGTACCCTGCTGACTACGTACCAGATAAGAATCCGTCTGGCCAAAAGGTTGCAGAGCGACCACAAGATCTTCTTCTGACATACCGACACCGGTATCGGCCAGAATAACCTTTACCCGGCCGTCGCCTGCTATTTCTGCTGATAGGGTAATTTTACCCTCAGCAGGGGTGAATTTTACCGCATTGCTCATCAGGTTAAGAAAAATCTGTTTAACCATGCGCTCATCAGACTGAACAGGCGGCAAATCATCGGGCATATTTTCAATGACCGTCAATTTGCCCTTGGCAATGGAATTACGCATCATGCGTAACATATTTTCTGAGACGTCCTGAATATAAACATCCTCGATGGTTGCCGAAAAGTTACCGGCCTCCACCTTGGAAAGGTCCAGTATTTCATTGATAATTTCCAGAAGGTGATGCCCGCTCTGATTAATATCACCGGCATATTCACCGATCTTTTCCACACCCGGTTTATTCTGCGTAACGCTGGAGATTAAATCTGAGAATCCAATAATAGCATTCAACGGCGTGCGCAGCTCATGGGACATATTAGCCAGAAATTCCGACTTGGCCCGATTGGCTTTTTCCGCATCCAGCAGGGCCGCCTCCAGCTTTATCTTCTCCGCCTCCCGCTCTTTTAAATATCGAAAACGGAATGTAGCAAAAGTTATCACAGACAAGCTCAAAAACAGGCCAATCATGCGAATTAACATTATTTTCTCTGAGCCTGATGGTGTGGATAATTTTGGTATGGCGGCGATTTGCCATAACCCATTGGGCACAGGAATGGGCAATAAGGCAGGCTCACTGGAAAACACGTCTGGATTGCCGTAAAATACTTCGCCCTTCTCACCCTTGCCATCCCGGCCCCGCACAGAAATGTCATAATTTTCATTTTTAAGGCCAACATCCCTGAATAATGCTTCTGCATCAATTAATACCGATACAATACCCCAAAAACTCCCCCCCCGACTTTCTGCAGTGCCTTCCGCCAAATAAACCGGTGCCCGAGCTATCAACACATTCCGCCCCAACGCCAACCTGAGCGGTCCGGCAAGGACTTGGTGGCCAGAGGATTTTGCCAAAAAAACCAGGTATTTCTGTTTTTCCAGTTTACGATAATCCAACCCAATAATAGCTTTGTTTTTCCCGTAGGGGTAAACATATTTCACCACCATATCAGGCGCAGCCCCAATACTGAGAACATGTGATTTCTGTCTCAGAAGGTTGCGGGAAAAGACATTAAAATCGTCTTTTTCTATTTCAGGATTTACAGATATATAAGCCGCAAGTGCCCCGAGCTGAAAAAACGCCTCATTTAACTCTCTTTCCATAGCTGATTTAATCATATGTAGGGTTTTAAATGAATTAAGCTCCTCAAGCTGGCGCAAATCCTGACGCTCTGTGCGCTCTACCAGAAATGTTATGCTGGTAATTACCAACAACACCGCAAAACTTGTCCCGATCAAGGCACCGGTTTTTCGCATATTACCCTTTAAGGAATTTGAAAAAAATCGTTTAAGCAGTTTTGTTAACAAAGCAACCATCCAATATTATATGTAACACAGCGCGCTTGAAATACCCGCGCTTATCATCCCACTTTTAATATAAACAGCGGATGTTAAAATATCTATAAACAAACACCGACTTTAATGGCAGGAAATTTTTATATTGCGCTTTTCCAGATATTTCTGGTGATAGTCTTCCGCAGGCCAGAATTTCCCGGCGGCGGTAATTTCCGTAACAATCGGGTCAGGCCACAGGTCAGACGCGTCACATTCGGTTTGGGACTGCTCTGCTATGATCTTCTGCGCCTCTGTATGATAATAAATTGCCGAACGATACTGGCTACCGCTGTCCGGTCCCTGACGGTTCAGGGTCGTGGGATCATGTCTTTGCCAGAAAAAATCCAGTAATTCCGCATAAGTGATAATGTCAGGATCAAATGTAACCTCAACGGCCTCGGCATGATTTGTCTGCCCGGTGCAAACCGCCTCATAGGTCGGTTCTTCCACATGCCCCCCAATATAGCCCACGCTGGTTGACAGAACCCCGTCAAGCCTGTCAAAATCCAGTTGCACACCCCAAAAACAACCCGCCGCAAATATTGCTTTTTCCATTTAGTATACTCCAGTAAGGGTCAAGGGGCAGGATCAGGGTTTTCCAGATGAATCTCATTCACCGCCCGGTCCAGTTCGTCATTCCATTCTGTCTCAAAAGCGGCCATATTCTGCCGAAGCTGGTCCATGGTAGTCGCCCCGATAATTGACGAGGCAACAAAGGGCCGGCTATCAACAAATTTATGGGCCAGTTGAACAAGACTCAGCCCGCTTTTTTCTGCCAAGGCCTGATATTTACGGATGGCCGGGTCCACGCCCGGTTTCTTGAATCTATCGGCAAAATCGGGGAATAGCTGCTGACGGCTTCCCGCAGGCAAAGCCCCGTCCAGATATTTGCCGCTCAGACATCCACCGCCAAGGGGGGAATAGGCCAGAAGTGACACATCCTCCCGCAAGGAGACCTCTGACAGGCCCTGTTCAAACAACCGGTTTAGCAAGCTATAGGCATTTTGAATGGATGGCACCCTTGGCAGGCCATCCTGCTCCGCATGATGCAGGCATTTCATCACCCCCCAGGGCGTTTCATTGGACAGACCGAAATGACGGATTTTACCCGCCTGAACCAAATCCTGCAAGACGGCCAGCGTTTCGGAAAAAGGAATGACATCTTCTTCCGCATGATGCACATAACCCCGTGAATCTGAAAACAGGTTTATCGGCCTGTCAGGCCAGTGGAGCTGATAAAGATCAATATAATCCGTTTTCAGCCGTTTCAAACTTTGTTCGACGGCGTGGGTGATATGTTCCCGGTTCAGGCGGGTGATATTAGCGTCAGGCCGGAACCAGTCATCGCCGCTGCGGCCCACGACCTTTGTACCGATTATAACCTTGTCCCGCATCCCCCGCTTGGCGATCCAATTGCCGATATATTCCTCGGTCAGGCCGGATGTTTCCCGGGTGCGAGGCACCGGATATAATTCCGCCGTATCAATGAAGTTAACCCCCTGCTCAACAGCAAAATCAATCTGTTCATGGGCATCCTGCTGTGAATTCTGTTCGCCCCATGTCATGGTGCCAAGACAGATATTGGATACCCTGATATCTGTCCGTCCAAGCCTGTTATATTTCATATCATTACCCTTTATTCAGTGCAGAATACACATATGGGCCGGGAAGGGAAAGTTTTAAAGGGGCAAATAATAAAACTGCCGCCGGGAAAATTTTCCCGGCGACAGTATAAAAACTATTCCGTTATGGTTTAGTATTTCAGGCCCAATATGAACCACAGTTTTTTAACATCTACTTTCCATGTATCCGCATTATAATCGGCATATTTCACAGCCACGCTATAATTCTTGTCAATGGCGTAGGATACCACGGCGTCAAATTCCTTACCATAATCCGTATTGCCGAATTGAGAAGTGAATTTATGGTAAGTCGCCACAGCTTTCAGACCTTTCATCTGACCGCCAAATTTATAGACGCCGGTAAAATACAGGTCTTCCAAACCAGCCGCCGGTGTTGCCAGAAACTGATCAGCCCAGCCATTGAATTTATGCAGGGTGGCCAGCGGGGTTTTAAAGCTCGCGGTTCCGTTGTCGCTGCCCAGTGATTCCAGTCCGGCTTTCAAAGTGGCCCCGGCAAAGCCAACTCCGCCGCCAATATGGAAATAATTCACAGAGTAATTTCCGGGGTTGTTTTTGGCATCCGTCTGATTGGCATATTCAAATTCATACAGGACACTTGCCTGATCAGCAATTTTGGTTTTACCGGCAAAGCGAACACCAAACGTATTGGTGGAGAAACCAGCCACATCCTTGTTATTCAACAGATAGGCATAGGTGGTAAGCTTGCCGAATTTCAAACCGGTATATTCCACATTAAGCAAATTCGTGGCAGAAGAATTATCGCCTGCGGGACTATTGTCACTGAAAATACGGTTCACATTCCAGACATAGGCATAAAATATTTTTGTGTTTGGCAGGCTCTTGTTCACCGCCGTTACCGCATCCAGATTCTGGTCAACCTGACGCCATCCCACAGAGCCGATGAAACGCTGGGTACCCAGATTTATGGTCTGGCGGCCCGCACTGACTTTCGTGCCTTCATAGCTATAGGATAGATAGGCCTGATTAACCTCTGTCTGACTCGGGTCAGCAATAACAGGGTACATCGCGCCCTTACCGTTCAGGGTATTGTTATAATTCTCATCGGCCAGATTTCGGGTATCTTCCATCTCAATGACACCTGAAAAGCCTTTATATGATCCTGTCTTATAGCCAAAGCGTGTGCGAATAGTGAGCGCCGTGGCATCCTTTACAAAATTTGCCTGATCGACATTTTCATAACGAATCCGGACATTCAGGTAAACTTTGCCGCCGGTGACCGCATCGGCCAGAGATTCCGCTTCCTTGTCCGCCGCAAAAGCATAGGTTGGTGTAAGTATCAAAGCCGCTGTTGAAGCCAGCAGAAGGCCTTTTATTTTTGTATTTAGCTGTGCCATGGTTCGTTCCTCTTATCTAGTGTTTCGGCTCTTTTTTAAATATGCTTCTGCCGAATAACTGACTTGACAAGGATCAAGTTTTTACCAAAAGAACCCTTCGAGAAGGGGTAAATCGGTCAAAAAATCACAAAAGATGTATATTTTATGCATCAAATAAATTTTCCCTTATTTCCGTTCCACAATTCTGGTGTCATCTGACACATCATTGCCCGGATGGATAATAACCCTATCATTTTCCGTCAGGCCTTTCAGTATTTCAGCCTCATGATCATTGCGCCGTCCCACGTCCACGGCCTGAAGTACGGCGCGACCGTCCCGCACCACAAAAACCGACCATTGCTCATTTTGACGGAACAGGGCACTGACCGGCACATGGAGGACATTTTCCGCCTTATCAACCACAATGCTGGCCTCTACCCGAAAGGCATTACCAAGGGCACGCCATTTCTCGATGGGGTCAATAAAATCAAGAATGATATTCACCCGCTGCTCCTCAACACCAAGGGCCGAAATTTTGGTATAGCCGCTGGGTTCCACCAGCCGCACCCGCGTCCGAATATCCGTATCCCCGCCCCAGCGTTTAACCAACGCCAGATCTCCCGGCCTGACCTTGACTGCATCCCGGGACAGCATCTCAATAACAATTTCAAGATTTTCAGGATTGCCTATTTCCGCCAGGGCCGTTCCCATGGGAATTACCCCCTCGCTTTTATGGAATATGCGCAAAAGCTTGCCATCAACCGGCGCATGGACACAGACCTGACACCGGTCAACATCATTATTCCCTTCGTTACCGGGCTGAACCAATTGGGCCTTGGCCGCCGCCAGCCGACTTTCCATCACCCGCAGGTCAGCCTGCGCTGTCTTGACCTCAGCCTTTCGCATTTTAACCTGCAATTCATTCTGTTCCAGACGGGAGATAGACACATTACCATTTTTGAATAATTCCTCGGCACGTTTATATTCCGCCAGCGCAAATTCCAGCTCCGCCCGGGCACGGTCTACTTTTGAGGCCGCCAGCCCCTTGGCGGCCTCGGCCCCCTGAACATCGGCCCGTGCCTGTGTCTCGGACCGTTTATCCAGAAAGCGCGGATCCGCCGGGATCATATTGGCGATGATGGTTTCGCCGGCCTTGACCACATCGCCCGGCTCACTTTCGATACGCATCACCCGCCCTTCGATGGGGGCGGATACCACATAAATATCCCGGATGCGGGTTTTGCCCTCGCCGTCAAGGGTGATCAGAACATCCCCGCGCCGCACCTGAGCCAGGTCCACTTTCTCGGCCTCGGGAATAAAAGCATAAACCAGCAGGGCCAGCAAAAATACACCAATGGTATATTTAGCAATGAGTTTAATTTTCTTCATGGACATTATTCAACCCCTTTTTGTGCGCTAACAAGATCAATATTATCCACCTGCCGCCAGACGAGATAAAAAGACAGAATGGAACTTACCACCACGATAATGACCGACATGCCGTAAGTGGACGTTTCAATAACAACCGGAATACGGAATAATTCCGTATCCAATGACCGGGCCATGCCAAGGACCATCATATAGCCTATGAACAGCCCTACCGGAATGGCCAACAGGATAATCACCGTCATTTCCCCGAACAGGATATAGGCCACCTCGCCCTTGGTCAGGCCAAGCACCCGCAACGTCGCCAGCTCCCGCCCCCGTTCCGACAGGGCAATACGCGCCGTATTATATATCACACCAAAGGAAATCAGGCTGGCAAAAATAATATTCATGGTCACCATTTTCATAAGATTCTCCCCCATCACATCACGGAATATCTGCCGGGATTTCTCCAGTATGGTCATGCCAATGATGGCGGGAATATTCTTTATTTTCTGGTATAATGGCCCGTTCCACAGAGGGTCAACCATGACGGCGGCGCCAGTGATGACAGTGCCCTCATTCAAATGCCGGTTCAACTGATCCATATCCATGAAAGCGCTGAGGCCGATAAATTCCTCAACTATTTCGGCCACTCTGATATGCAGGACCGGGCGGCGTTCTTCCAGAACCTCCACAGTCAGCATATCGCCTTTTTTCACATGCAAAATCTCCGCCAGCTTGGACGATAGCGCCAGTCCCTGCGCGGGTATGGGGGCCGCCCGCAGTTTTTTGGTCAGAATACGGTGCAAGTCCGGCGCAGGCCGAAGCCCGGTAATGGATGAGCGTTTGGCATAATGACCCGATTTCAGAAAAGCCGCCACCGACCGAACCGGTTCAACTTTCATCACGCCCGGCATCAAACGGATTTCCTCCAGCGCCGTGATCGCCCGTGGCGTCACAAAGCTCAGGTTAATATCCTCTCTTTGGGCCATGTCAAATTGGACTTTAAGCAGAAAATCTATGGAATCCTCCATAAAGAAAGCGAAAACCAGAATCGACATGGACAGGCCAACCCCCAGCGTGGAAAATAACGTCCGAAAGGGCCGCCGTTCCACATGACGAATGACAATGCGGGACAGGTGAGAGAAAAACTGCTCCAGCCCCGTCCGCTCCAGAAAAGTCCGGTGAAAATGAGTGGGTGTTTCCGGTCTCATAGCCTCAGCGGGGGGGAGTTTTGCCGCCTGCCGGATAGCGATAAGGGTGCCCGCAATCGCCGACAGGGTACAGAATAAAACCGCAAATATCATCACCTCGGGCGAGAAGGAAAATTTTAAAATCGGAAAATGAAAAAACTGGGTGTACATATTGGTCATGCCAGCGCCGAGCCAGATGCCTGCTCCCACCCCCAGAATGCTGCCCAGAACCACCACCAGCAAAACCATTTTCAGATAATGCAGGGCCAATTCCCGGTTGCTGTAACCCACGGCCTTTAACATGCCAATCTGTTCCCGCTGGGTCGCCACCTGCCGGGTCATGACCACATTGATCAAGAAGGCCGCAACGCCTAAAAAGATCATCGGCGCAAAAAGGCCCATCACCCGGAGTTGATTCATCTCATTCTGAACAAACCAATTTGACATCTGTTCATTTCGGGCATAGGCGATCAGGCCGCCATACGGTTTCAGGATAATATCCAGATCCTGTTTTATATCCTCTACATTTGCCCCCCGGTCCATGCGGACCGAAATATCATTGAAGGCCCCATCCATATCCACCGCCGCCTCCAATACCCGCTGGCTCATCCAGAAAATACCAAACCGCTTGTCATCAGGAAATATAGCCCCCGGCCCCAACGAATAGACATATTCCGGGGACAGGACAATGCCGACAATCTTTAACGCCCGCTTATGGCCATTAATGATCATACTGACCCGGTCACCAAGGGCAAAGCCATGGGCATTGGCAAAGGCCTCGCTGCTCAGGATGGCCCCGTCTTCATCCGGGCGCAGCATCCGCCCCGACCGCAGATACAGATTATTCAGCAAAGGCTTGCGCCCGTCCGGCAGGGAAATCAGCTTGCCGGAGGCCGGTTCCGTCATACCCTCCACCTGTATGGTCACGCCAAAGACCACCCGCATTTCCACCGCCGAAACCCCCGGAATATCCATCACCTGCTGGCGGATAGCCCGGGGAGCGCGTTTTAACTGAGCAAAAACATCGGCGAATTGATAGCGGTCATAATAAATATCCCGGCTGAGCTTTAATGAATCGATCACGCCGAATGACATGATGAAGGTGGCAATACCGCAGGCCATGACCATGACAATTGCCAGCATCTGACCCTTGATATTCCACAGGTCACGCATCAACTTTCGGTTCATGGCATCTATGATTAGGGTCATCTTACCAGCTTATCTCCTCTGGTGAAGCGGGATGGTCATTAACCGTCACATCCACCACCCGCCCGTCGCCAAAATGGATCACCCGGTCCGCCATGGCCGCAATGGCCGCATTATGGGTGATGATGATGGTGGTTGTCCCAAATTTTTTATTGACCTTCTGTAAGGCTTTCAGCACCACAATACCGGTTTCACTGTCCAGCGCCCCGGTCGGCTCATCACAGAGCATGACCTCTGGCCGTTTGGCAATAGCGCGGGCGATGGCAACCCGTTGTTGCTCACCGCCAGACAGCTGTGACGGGAAATGCCGCGCCCGGCCGCCAAGACCCACCGCCGTCAGCGCCTCTGCGGGCGGCATGGGATCAAGGGATATATCCGTGACCAGCGCCACATTCTCAAAGGCCGTCAGGCTGGGCACCAGATTATAGGCCTGAAAGACAAAACCCACATTATGGCGGCGGAACAGGGTCAATTGCTTTTCCGTATAGTCGGACAGCCGGTCTTCATTGAAATAAACTTCCCCCGAAGTGGGGCTATCCAGCCCGCCGATAATATTAAGAAACGTTGACTTGCCGCTGCCCGATGGTCCGAGTAATACCACCATATCCCCCCGGGGAATTTCAAGGGTCACCCCGCGCAGGGCATGAGCCACCGTGGCACCGGTTACATAGTCCTTGGTCAGGGCTTCTGTGCGAAAGGTAATGTTTTTGGCCTTCATGGTCATAACCCTCTTTTATGATCGGCTTTACATACTCAAAAATTCCAACGATTAAATATTTCTCTTATCTCTGCCAAATTCCGCCCCGCCATAACCAACAGGGTCAGCAATATCTTTGATTTCGGACCATCCAGAATTCCAGCCGGGATCAAGCCCCGACGAATCAGGTCAATCTCTGCCCCCTGATAGCCATAGCTGTTCTGAAATATATGCCCGTTGCCGACCCGGCTGGACAAAATAACCGGCATTTTTTGGGTTAAGCGATCAAGAATATCAAGATATTTTTCCGGCAGATGCCCCGCCCCCAAAGCCTCTATCACAAGCCCGGCGCAAGATGATTTCTCCAGTAAACCCAGCATGACCCCGGTATCGCCGAAGCTGGCGGTGACCAGCGCAATTTCGGGCAGAGATGATATTTCCGGAACCGGTATTTTCGCCGTCGGAACCGGCAGCGTAAAGATATGCGCCGTCCCCTCCGTCACCCGGCCAATGGGGCCTGCGGCCGGAGACTGAAAGGCGGCCACATTGCCCGTATGGGCCTTGGTGACAAAGCGCGCCGCGTGAATATCGTCATTCATCACCACGCTCACGCCTGCCGCGCCCACGGCTTGGGTCGTGGCACAGATAACCGCCGCCATGATATTGGCCGAACCATCAGCGCTCAGTTGCGCCGGACTGCGCATGGCCCCGGTAACCACCACAGGTCGCTTAATATCCAGCAGACAATCCAGCAGGTATGCCATTTCCTCCAGCGTATCTGTGCCCTGAACAATGACAAACCCGTCCGCTTCCCCCTTTTGATCCGCCTGCGTGATTTCTGCGGCCAGATCAAAAGCATGCTGATAGGTTAAATTAGCGCTGGCCACCATATGATCGGTGCGGGCCTGTAAGTCCGCGACCTGATCAAGGCCCGGTACGGCGCGGCACAGGGCCGCCGCATCCACCGATGGCACAACACCGGACGTGGCACCCGGCGCTTTGTCCATGGTGATGGTTCCGCCGAGTAAAAATAATCTCACCTTTGGCAAGGACATGGGCTTCATCCATTCTGTAACGACACCTTAACCTTATCGCATCAACAGGTTGGCGGCGCAATCACACATTTCATCAATATGGCTGTTGTCGGTATAGATTCCGTCAATCAACAACCGGGCGAGGCCATGCAATGTCCCCCAGCTGACCTGTGCTAGCCGCAGGCTGTCCTCTCCGGCGGGCAGGAATCCCTGCTTCTGACCCTGCCGTATGAGCTTTATCTGATCCTGAAATACCTCATACGCAACGGCCTTCAAGCTTTCGGTTGCACATTTTTGTTTCCAGATGCTCCGGCCAAACATCAGGTCATAATATTCCGCATTTTCCAGCGCATAACTCATATACCAGCGGATATAAATCCGGTATCGCTCGGCAGGAAGGCGGCTTTCATCCTGAAAAATCCGGCTGATCTGATCCTGCCATTGCCGAAAGCCTTCTTCGGCCAAGGTACAGAGCAGAACATTCTTGTCCCGAAAATAATGATAAGCCGCCGTGCGAGACACCCCCACCCGATCCGCCAATTTACGCAGGGACAAGGCCTCCACCCCCCCGGACCGGATCATATCACGGGTGGCGTCGATGAGCTTCTGGCGCAAATCATCATGGTGATAGCTCTTGTCTGCAACTTCTTTTCGGGCGGGTTTTTGGCTCATGGCCTGAATCTTATCAGCCAATCTTGACACTGTCAAATTCCGATGATATAAATTCTGTAATCATATGCTCACCCTAAGGATAAAGCCATGTCAGACAGCCCTTACCCCACCCTGCTCAGCCCACTGGATTTGGGTTTCACCACCCTGAAAAACCGGATTCTGATGGGCTCCATGCATACGGGGCTTGAGGAGGCAAAGGACGGCCATCACAGGCAAGCGGTCTATTTCGCCGCGCGTGCAAGAGGCGGTGTGGGCTTGATCGTCACCGGCGGCATCGGGCCAAACCGGGCGGCTTCCGTTCATGCGGGGTCCAAAATTCTGGAAACAGATGAAGATGTGATCCACCATAAGGTCATCACCGACGCGGTCCATGAGGCGGACGGTAAAATCTGTATGCAGATCCTTCATACGGGCCGCTATGCCTTTAATGACAAGCTGGTGGCCCCGTCACCCATCAAGGCCCCCATCAATCCCTTCGTCCCCCGCGAGGTCACCCCGGAGGACATCGCCTATGAGATTGAAAGCTTTGTCAAAACAGCGGTTCTGGCCCAGAAAGCCGGCTATGACGGCGTAGAAATCATGGGTTCCGAGGGTTATTTTCTCAATCAGTTCATTGCAACCCGCACCAACCACCGGACCGATGACTGGGGCGGCCCCTATGAAAATCGTATCCGGCTGGCCGTTGAAATCGTCCGGCAGGTGCGCGAAGCTGTCGGCGAAAATTTCATCATTATCTTCCGCCTATCCATGCTGGATCTGGTGGAGGGCGGCAGCAGCCATGATGAGGTCATTGAATTGGGGCAGGCCATTGAAAAAGCCGGGGCGACCCTGATCAATACGGGCATTGGCTGGCACGAAGCCCGCATCCCGACCATCATCACCAAGGTACCGCGCGCCGCCTTTACCTGGGTCACAGCGGAATTCAGGAAGGCGCTGTCCATTCCGGTGATTACCTCAAACCGGATCAACATGCCCGATGTGGCCGAGAAAGTGCTGAAGCGCGGCGATGCGGATATGGTCTCCATGGCGCGACCTTTTCTGGCCGACCCGGATTTTGTCAAAAAGGCTGCCGAGGGCCGGGCCGATGAGATCAACACCTGCATTGCCTGTAATCAGGCCTGTCTCGATCATATCTTTGTTGGCAAGATTTCAAGCTGTCTGGTGAATCCCGCCGCCTGTCATGAGACAGAGATCATCATCACCCCCACGGACCAGCCGAAAAAGCTGGCGGTTATCGGGGCCGGACCAGCGGGGCTGTCCTTTGCCACCACCGCCGCCCGGCGGGGCCATGATGTCACCCTTTATGACGCGGCACCAGAAATTGGCGGCCAGTTTAATCTGGCCAAGCGCATCCCCGGCAAGGAAGAATTCGCCGAAACCCTGCGTTATTACAGCAAACAGATTGAGCTGACCGGGGTTACCCTCTGCCTGAACAATAAAGTCACCGCACAACAGTTAAATGACAGCGATTTTGACGAGGTCATTCTGGCCACCGGCATCGCCCCGCGCCAGCTGGATATTGAAGGCTTTGACCATGAAAAAGTTCTGTCCTACCGGGAGGTCATTCTGGGCGCCGAAGTGGGCCGGAAGGTGGCCATCATCGGCGCGGGCGGCATCGGTTTTGACGTGGCCGAACTGCTCAGCCACACAGGCAAATCCAGCAGCCTCGACATCCCGACCTTTATGGCCGAATGGGGCATTGATATGACCTTTCAGGCGCGCGGCGGTGTTGAGGGCATAAGCCCCGTTGTCCCGCCCTCCCCCCGCGAAATTACCCTGCTTCAACGCAAAAGCTCCAAAGTCGGGGCGGGTCTTGGCAAGACAAGCGGCTGGGCCCATCGGGTCGGGTTGAAGAAAAAGAGCGTCACCATGATCGCGGGCTGTGAATATCACCGGATTGATGATCAGGGACTGCATTTCTCTGTGGGCGGCGCAGAACGCTTGCTTGCGGTGGATAATGTGATTGTCTGCGCCGGACAGACCCCTCTGCGCGCCCTGATGGAAGGCCTTGCCAAGCCCTGTCAGCTTATTGGCGGCGCGGATGTGGCCGCCGAGCTGGACGCCAAACGCGCCATAGACCAAGGCACAAGGCTGGCGGCAGAGATTTAATCTGCCAAAGGGGGAATAGCCTTAAGCAATAACCACGCGGGCAGGATCACCAGAGATACGCCGAGGGCCAGAACCATCAAACCCGCTGAAATAAACGGTGCCAGAGCGGCGGTGCCAAGGGCAGCAATGGCCGTCACCCACAGGATAATCAGGGCCGAGCCACGGGCATCATCATGGTCCGCCGCCTCCAATGCCTTCATAAAGCCCGACCCGCCGCGCAGGCCCAGCCCGGCATTCAGCGGGATAAAGGCCGGAATTAATATATGGGGATCATTCCCGCCCCACAGGGCATAGCCAACCACGAACAGGCTGCTGCCCACGGCCATGATTGTGCCGGTTTTGATCACCGCCTCAAATCCGAAATGGCGTACTGCCGTCCCCGCCACATTAGATGTGATGATAAAGGACGCCACGCCGCAGACCTGAATATAGATAAAATCCTCTATGGTGCCGCCCATGGTTTCAACGATAACCACCGGCAGGGAAAAGACAAAGATCAGCAACCCGCCCAAGACACAGGCATGACTCAGGCCATAGCGTATAAAGGTTTTGTTTGCCAACAGCTTCATATAGCCGCCAAGGTCACGGGAATGACGCGCCGCATGGCCCGGTAAAATGCGGGGCCGAACCACCAGAATAATACAGATCACAAGGGCAAAAAACCCGGTCACCAGAAAGGACGCCGTCCAGCCGAACTGGCCCGATAACCAGACCCCCAGAATAGGGGCCAAGGCAGGCACCAGAGATTCAATACTGCCCAGCAAACTTATAACCCTGACCGCTGCGATCTTGCTAAATAACTGCCGGATCATGCCGGGGGCAATGACCGCCGGGGCGCTGGACACCGCACCTTGCAGAAACCGCAAGCCAATCAATTGCCAAATATTGTCAGTCATGATGCACAGAAACGACAGGATGCTAAAAGCCGCCAGAGACCAGAGGAAAAGTATCCTGCGGTCCATGCGGCTCGCCAGCACACCAAAGGTCAGAAATCCGATACTGGCCCCGCCCACATAGGCCGCCAGAACAAGCTGAACCTCACCAATGCCCGTATGAAATATATCCGGCAGGGTAGGAATGGACGGCAGGACAAGATCAATACCCGCCAGCCCGACAACCGTCCCCGACACAATAAGAACACAGGCCAGAATTTTTGCGAAAGATGTTTCCATAGCGCAGACTTATATGAGAATCATCACACGCCCCGCAAGCAATAAAAAAAACTTCGAAGACAGGACATAAATGATATTCTTGGTCATCGTCATTTGATACCCTTTCTTAAAATATTACATTATAACCCATTTATATCAGTAAATAAAAAATCTATTCTCTCTAATTTTATTGATTTACCCCATTGGTTCTGACACTACTAACCTTCAGAAACGGCTGGGTTTAATGAGGTTTTCATGGATATTTATATCAATAAAAGAAAATTTATAATATGGACATTAATCTCAAGTTTCTGCGCTATCATAGTGGGCATTTACCTAATATATAACTGGGTAGTTTTTGACACGACGGCTCAGCATAAAATATTGTGGTTCAATAGCTTTCACAATGTGCCTTTTGTTCGTTTTCTTTTAGCTATTATGGGGTATGGGGTAATATTACTGGTAATCATTATACTTCCCAGAAGCTATATGAAATACGTTTTTTCAAAACAACCTTATATTAAAATTACGCCATCTGGTTTAACAAGCCCCCTAAATAAAAACAATGAATTGATTTCCTGGAAGGAAATTGACCATATGTATGTTGATTGCACTCATATTAAAATATTATTTGGTATAGCTATAGAAAATAAAAGTTTGCATATTATTTATCGAGATGTTGAAAAAAGCTCTGCTGATGGCAAGGTAAATAAAAATCCATCATCTCTTTGGCTTAGCCATCTAAATGTTGCCAGTGAGAAAATTTTAAGTGAAATAAGCAAGTATAAACCGATCGATGGAATCAATAGAGATATTCTATGAAACATGAGTTTACCGTATATGATAAACGTAACGGGGTAATTCTTATTTTAATGGCGTCCGTTTTATTGGCAGGGGTTACACAGCTATTCTGGTTAGTTTTTATTGGATTTATTTTGGCCCTCTGGGTTTCTGCCACCATAAAATGCCCCAAATGTCAGGGGTCGTTATCTTATCATCCAAAGGGCTATGCCACACCTATTATTCCAGATGAGTGCTGGCGATGTCATTATAAATTAAAGAAAAAATAGCGCTGAAACTCCTCTAAGATACAAAGGCCAGATGTATGACTTCCTGCCTTTCACACATCCACATTGTAAAAATATATACTTTCTGATATGTTTAATATCTAAAGTAGTTCTTACTTCTTAAAGTCGCGTGAAACGCTTCCAATTTTGTTTCCTTTTGTTTTCTGAGTTGCCAAAATCTTCACATACAGGCCGTCGCCTGTAACCCGTGTGCTATGCGGGTATGTTACTTTCACCCCAAAAGGAGGGATAATAAATGCTTAAAAAAATGATTATGACAGCGATTATGGCTGTATTCGGATTATCGCAATTTGCTTTTTCAGAGGAATTGCCAAAGGCCGCAAAGCGGATGAATACAGACTATTTTGAAATTCAAGTGATTAAATACAAACCCGGCATGGCAGGTAAAGCGGGCGAATATATCGAAAAATATTTCATGCCAGCAACAAAGGCTGCCGGTACGCCGGCCCCCTATGTTATGCATATGCAGACAGGCCAGTGGGATACAGTTCTGTTCTGGAAACAGAAAGGCGGTATGGGTTCCTTTGACTGGTATATAGATGCGGACGGTGAAAAATGGTATGCGGAACTTGCCAAACAAAATGGCGGGATCAAAAATGCCCAGAAAATCTTTGACGATTATTATGCCATGATTGCGTCATCCCGCCGGGAAATAGGTCACCATCATATGACCGAAAAAGATGAGAAAAAGAAATAAATAACCTTTGTAAAGGCAGGTCAGAAAGTAATTTCTGGCCTGTTTTTTTATGGGTCTTCGTCGTCGAAATCTTCGTCGAACAGGTCATCTTCCGCACCGATATCCAACACGCCATTATTAATGTCATAGGCCCGGTACTGGCGGTAAGCACTGCGCAGGGTGGCATAGAAATCAGTGGATGACTTGCCCAAGTCATCCAGTGTTTCCAGATTATCCTCCCGGTAAATCAACCCCCGCAGGGCCAACCGGCCATAGCGCACGTAAGTCCAGCCCTTGTTACTGAGCCACAGGCTGACCGGATCATAGAAGAAATCTACGACAAAACCAGTCAGGTCGCGGGCATTGGATGGCCCGAGGAAGGGCAGCATGATATAGGGGCCTTCGTAAATGCCCCAGACGGCAAATGTCTCGCCAAAATCTTCATTATGATAATCAATACCCCAATAGCTGGCCGTATCCAATATGCCCAAAAGACCAAAGGTGCTGTTGATCAAAAAGCGGGTAAATGTTGTCCCGGCGCGCTTCGTTTCACCCTGCAGCACATCATTGACAAATGTCACTGGCTCACGCCAGTTATTGACAAAATTTGAAATGCCTTTACGAATATCTGGCGGGCCGAATTTACGGTAAAAACGGGCCGCAGGCTCCAAAAGATATTCATCAAAGCCAAGGTTAAAGGAAAAAATGACCCGGTTCATAGGCTCCAACGGATCTTTGGCCTCAAGATAGGCAGCCAGAGCCTGAGGATCGCTATCTGGTGGACGCTTGGCGCATCCTGCCGTGAGTAGCAGAGCACAAGACATCAGAATAACAGCAATATTTCGTAAAGAAAATTTACCGCGAAATTCACGGACCAATATCATTAAAAAATCTTTCTATATATTAATTAATAAACTTGTAATCGACCTGTTAACCATTTGCAAGTGACGTTACCCGCTAAATATTCACTATTTCGTTAATTTCTAATCTTTACTTTATATAAACATATCTTTATATATAACTGTATAAAGAAAAAACCAGAATCAGGCAGATCATAAAATGGAAATAGCTTTTGACAGAATGTTAAACGCGCTGAAGGCGGTGGGCGAAGAAACCCGCCTGCGCATTCTGGCGCTATTTCGCACCGGGGAACTGACGGTGACGGAGCTTGTGACTATTTTGCGCCAGAGCCAGCCCCGAGTATCGCGCCACCTGCGCCTGCTATGCGAGGCCGGATTGCTAGAGCGATACCGGGAGGGCACATGGATATTCTATCGCCTTGCCGAGGGCGGCCCGGAAGGGGATATGGCCCGGGCAATCATGCAATATATTCCCTTTTCCGAACAGATTTTACGCCATGACGGGGAACGTCTGGCCGAAATAAAGGCGGAACGCAAGGAACGCGCCACCCGTTATTTCAGTGAAAATGCCGAAGACTGGGACCGTATCCGCACCCTTTATGTGTCAGAGGACGAGGTGGAGAAAATCCTGTTGGAGGTAACCGCCGATATGAAAATTGATGATTTTCTGGATGTGGGCACCGGAACGGGCCGCATATTGGAGGTTTTTGCCCCCCGTATCGGGCGCGGCACCGGCATTGACCTCAGCCGGGAAATGCTGTCCGTGGCCCGGGTTAATCTGGAACGGGCGAAACTTCATAATTGTCAGGTACGACAGGGGGATATGTATGACCTTGCCCTTGCGGATCAGTCCGTGGATCTTATCCTGATCCATCAGGTATTGCATTTCGCTGATGACCCCAGCGCGGCCTTGAGGGAGGCCAGCCGGCTGTTGCGCCCCAATGGCCGGGTGATCGTGGTTGATTTCGCCCCCCATACGCTGGAATATCTGCGCGATGAACAGGCCCACCGCAGATTGGGGTTCAAAGACACGGAAGTCATCGGCTGGCTTGAACAAGTGGGTCTGAAAAGCGACCCGGTCATCCATTTAAAAGGCACTGAGTTGGACCTGTCCATCTGGGTTGCCCATTAATAACGATTAAGAGAATTAATGTGAGTGAAAAAATAAATAGCGATAACATCCCGCCCAGTCTTTTTGCCGAACCGGCAAAGGATATGGCCGTGTCTTTCGAGTTCTTCCCGCCCAAGACCGAAAAAATGGAAGAAACATTATGGCAAAGTATCGACCGGCTGGCCCCGCT
>JAADFR010000114.1 GCA_013152755.1 Alphaproteobacteria bacterium | reverse complement strand
GGCCTGTGATGTGCCGTCCATGTCCTGTACCTCAAGGCGATAGGCCCCGTTGGGTAATTTATGGGCGATGTCAAGCAGGCCTTGCTCATCAGTCTCACCGTCGGTTTCAGCGATCAATGTATCATAGATAACGGTTTTGGACCGCCAATAGCCGCGCCGTTGATACCATTGATAGTCATAATCTTCCCGGACCCAGCGGGCTTTGAGCTTGCGGCCTTCTATGGGGGCGCCATCTGCCTTGACTGCCAGCAGCTTTGCCTCGGCCATGCCACTTTCACCGCTGGTGACAATATCACCCATGCGCAGGCCGACGCTCACCGCCTCATGGCGGTAGGGCAGGCGCAGGAAGGCATTTGCCGGACGTCCGCCCACATCAAAGACCGTGGCGGTGGCCATGATTTCCAGCGGTTTCGTGGTTTTGATGTCCTCATCCACCACAAGGGACAGGCTTTGCTTGCCCTCTGCGGATAATTTGCCCTTCTCATCCATCAGGGACCGGGTGGTGAAATTGTCATTCATCAGGCCAAAATGATAATCCTTGTATTCGGGGAAAGGCTGTGATGCCGGGCGCAGGGTGGCGCGTATCTGACTGCCGAGCGCAGATGCCGGGGCGCCGTACAGGAAATCAGCGGCCAGCGACAGGTTAAGGGGCTCCTTGCCTTGGGCGATTTTGCTGGCCGTGGTCAGCTCGGCTTTGAGGCGCAGGGGAACAAAATCCTGAACCTCGAAACTGGCCGAGGCCAGGGGTGTTTTCTCCCCGGCGTAGGATAGCTCATAATACCAGCGTCCGGTGCGCGCATCGCCGTTCAGGGTGAAATCATAGGCATAAGCCCCAAGATCATCACCGTCCAGCATGACCTTGCGGTCCATAGTGCCGTCCGGGCGGCTCAATTTCAATTCCAAGCGCCGATTCGAAATGGCGCGGGCCTTCTGATCGCGCAGAAATCCGCTGATATAGACCTTTTCCCCGGCCCGGTAAACGGATCGTTCGGTGAAAAGATACAGGTCGCCTTCCGGGGCCACCATGCGGCCTGAAATATCAAAGGCAGACAGGTCAAGGCTGTCGCCGCCCAACCGTAACAGGGTGAAATCTCCGTTGCCCGCATCGGCGATCAGGTGGCTGGGTTGATTACCGCCCTTGCCGCGTAACAGCCCCGCCGGAAAATGGGCAATGCCCTTGCGGTTGCTCTTGGCCGTACCCAATATTTCATTATTGATGGCCACCAGTTTCAGGGAGACTCCGGATTTTGCCTTGGCCGTCTGCATGCTGCGGCTGAGGACGGTCAGGCCGTCATTGCCCCGCACGGCGGTCAGGCCGGTATCGCTGAATAATATCCATTGCAGGGGGAAATTCCGCCCCCATCTATATTGACCCTTTTCCAGTTTCCAGTCGGCCTTCAGAATATATAGGCCGGGTTTCATATCATCCAGCATCTGACGTATGGGGATCAGGGTTGTCATTTCCTCATTGCGTTTTTTGTCCAGCGTGACCGTACCGTTCCAGACCGCTTCGCCCAGACGGTTTTCCAACTCCTCGGTTTGATATTGGCGCATGCTGTCGCTGAAAAGCCCCTCCTGCATGGCCTGTTGAATTCCCCGTTCGCCGATGCGGTAAAGGCTAAGTTTTGCCTTGTCCAGATTGACGCTATAGACGGCGATCATTTCATTGCCGGTGATCGGGGCCAGCCATTTGTCGCTGTTAAAGCGGATGCTGGCCTTGCGGTCGCCGACCTTGATCAGACGCTTGGCATCCCGGGCCAGAACGGCCCCATTCTCGGCCATCAGCCCCCGGCGCAGGGTCAGAGTGAAATTATCGCCAAAATTCAGCCCAGAAATACACAGATTTTCCCCCTTGAGGGAAACCGCCAGCTTCCGGCCTCCGCCTGCCCGGATATAATCGTCCAGGGGCAGGGGTTGCTTTTCCGCCAGCTGGTGACCAAAGGATATACAGGCCCCGATGGGCTGGCTGTTCAGGTCATATTCTGCATTGCCCGCCCGCAGGCTGGCTTTGCTGAGCCACAGATCATATTCCCGGCTTAATTTATCGCGCGCAGGCTTGGACAGGCGTCCTTTAAGGGATAAATTAGCCAGATTGAGGGCTGTTCTCAGGTCGCCGCCCTGATAAAAAGACCGGGCCATAAAATGCAGACCAGAAGCCTTTGCATGGCGTAATTTCTGTTGCATAAGGCCCCAGGCAACGATTTTCGGTCTTTTGCCGTAACGGTTTTTGGCGAAAAAATCCCGCCAGACGGAAATGCTGGTCTTGTAATGGCGGAAAAAACGGATGGCATCAGCGGTGGCCGAAATTCGCCGTTTCATGGCCGCCGGGTCCGCGTCCATGGCATCTTTTAGGGTGCCTTTCTGGGCCTTCAGGCGGGTTTCCAAGTCGGTGATTTCCCGGTTTAGATTTTCCAGCCGGGTCAGATAGCCCTGCCATTGTTGTGAGAAATCCGGCACCTTGAACTGGGGATCAATGATCAGGCTTTCAGTCTCATAATAGTCTCCCTTTGTCGTGGTCTCGGCCATGGCCGTGTGCGCATTAACCAGTATCAGGCAACATAGGAGCAGGCTGCGAAAAAATATCATCTGAAGGGTCCCTCAATTCAAGTGTCATGGCTGTTTCCAAAGGGAGCTCTTTTTTCGGCATTATACTTTGGATCAGGTCATATTGGATAAGATGACTATAGTTATCCAATGACTTGAAGGCAATATTATGGTGGAAGTTAGACCTTTTTATGCCGAGCGGGGGAATTGGTAATAAAAAGGCGATTTCCCAATTAAAGGAAATCGCCTTGGCAAAATATTTATTAAACTTACTTGCGCCGTCTGCGCACCATGCCCATACCTAAAAGGCCGAGGCCAAGAAGACCGAGCGTAGCGGGTTCTGCGACAGTTTGGCGTGTATTTTCCACTGTAAATTTATAAAAATCCACATCATTGCCATTCGTGCCGGTTCCAACCCAACCGTCAATGGTCAGTTGCCCCATATAATCTGTGAATGATGTCCTGATTTGTAATTGATAAGCGCCGGAACATTGATCGCTGGGCTGATCACCGCAAAGCATGGGGTTTATGGAGCTATTACTGGAATAAGGGCTGAAACTGTCATCAGCTGTCACGCCTGAAACGGTCTCTCCGGATTTTGAAAAAGTATCGGAGGTTGCAGTATAGTTTGGCTGGGTAATGGCATTTGCATCTTTATTATAGGCGGAAACAGCAGCATAATAGGTTCCACTATTCAAAAAGATTTCGCCAATGAAGGAATCATAGTCACCATAAATATCGGACCCCGGGTCGGTACCCGCATTACTGCTTCCCGTGGAGAAGAAATCGCTGTCATCATTCCATGAAATTAGAATGCCATCAGCATTAAATATCCAGAGCTGTGTATCAAGTCCATTGTCATCATCAGCTGTGGCATCACAATCGTTGGCACAGTCAATATCAAAAAAGAAGCCATTGCCTACTAAATTTCCGACATTCATCGCGCTCGTTATATTATCGTTCAAACCGGTTCCTGCCATACCTTCTGCATCAACAATGCTGGCACTTGCTATATTTGTGAGCATCACAGTTGTAAAAATACTGCCTGTAATTGCGGTGTAAATTCCTTTAATCATATTCATTCCCTTTATCTAATATTCTTATATTATAAGCAATTAATATGCCAACGTATAAAATTATTTAAAAACATAAGGTTAACGATTTTTCTCATTTGTTGAATGTTGAAATGTTGTAAAGTTTTCCGACAGACTGTCAGGAAACTTTACAGTTTTTATTTGTTTGCCATGATGATTATTGTATATTCTTTTTGTGTAACTGGTTCCTTGTCAAATCGTTAATTTTGATCTATGATAACGCTAACATATTGCTGTTAAACTAAACTATATTACTGATTTGGTTTAGATCAAAAAAGGGTAAGATTTATGTCAGAGAAAAGCGCATCACTCTTGGGTGAGCTGTCATCAGAGCTGGAAAAATGCCGCCGGTTGTCTGTGGAAACGCCGCTGGTAAATCCGTATCAGCAATTGTCTTATTATGCTGAAACAGATGAAGGCGGGGGATTTGCCTTCTGCGGAACTTGATGAACTTTTGGCTGACCTTGGGGCGGAAAGTTTTTTGAGCCGGGCGCGGCGGGCGCGGGCCTATGTTCAGGAAACGGACAGGCAAAAGAACCGGGCGCAGTTGACCGCCTGTTTTGAAAGATTGGCTAAGGGCAAGACCTTTGCAGAATTTCAGGCGATCGCAGGTCGGGCACTGGCCGGGATTGTCATAACCGCCCACCCTACGTTCGGCTTTAGCAGCGCACAATATGATATTCTGGCCGGGCTGATAGAGGGCAGCCTTGATGAAGCCGACGCCATGGCACAGATAAAAGCCTGTCAGGTGCGTCCCGACGCGGGTTTGACGCTGGAATATGAATTTATCCAGTCGGAACGGGCCTTGCTGAACCTTCAGAATGCCATTGGGGAGCTTTACGCTGTGGTGCTGAATGTTGCGTGCGCGGCTTATCCGGATGACTGGAAAAATCTTGATTTGAAACTGGTCACGGCGGCAAGCTGGGTTGGCTTTGATGTGGACGGGCGCGATGACATCACATGGATTGACAGTGTGAAATTCCGCACCCGTATGGCCGTGCGCCAATGCGAGGTCTATCTTGGCCGATGGCAGAATATTTCCGGTGATGCAAAAATATCCGGCCTGCTTCAACAGTTTTTGAGTCTGTTTGAAGGTGACCTTGATTTATTCCCCACTGATGCGGATAATGTGGATGAGGTTCGTGCTTTTGCCCGTCATATGGCGAACAGCCGAGGCGGCGATTTGCCCGGGGAAATTCTGACAGAGCTGGATCATATGATTGCCGGTGCCGCAGAGGATAAGGTCGCGGACCTGATTGTATTCCGGGCTTTGTTCGCCAATTTCCGCACCGGCTTTTCCCATGTCCATTTCCGCCTTAATGCGGTACAGCTTCACAATGCCATCCGGCCCATGGTGGCGCTGGAAAAAGACCCCGATGATGCCACAAGCCGCCGCCGTTATATGACGGCAGCCAGCAAATTGCTGGATCATATCACGGCGGAAACGGTGGGCTATGAAACCATCCTTCATGAGCAGACCACGGCCAAGCGGCTGTTTATGATCGTGGCGCAATTTTTGAAATATATTGACGGGGAAACCCCGATCCGCTTCCTGATTGCGGAATCCGATACGCCGTTCACCGTTTTGGCGGCACTGTGTTATGCCAAGCTGTTCGGGGTGGCGGAGCATGTGGATATATCCCCCCTGTTTGAAACGGATCAGGCCCTGGTGCGCGGGGCAGAGGTCATTGAGGAATTGCTGGAAAACCCCCATTATTTTGCTTACGTCAAACAGCGCGGGCGGCTGTGTATTCAGGCGGGCTATTCGGACGCGGGCCGTTATCTGGGACAGGTGGCGGCGGGGCTGGCCATTGAACGGTTGCGGATCAAGGTTGCCAAGTTATGGCGGAAATTTGATCTGCATGATGTGGAGCTTGTGATTTTTGACACCGGCGGCGAAAGCGTGGGCCGGGGCGCGCACCCGGCGGGCTTTGACGGGCGGCTCAATTATATGCACACGCCTGAGGCCCGGCGGCTGGTGAAGAAATATGACATTGCCTACAAGCAGGAATTCAGCCTTCAGGGCGGGGATGGTTATCTGTGGCTCCATACGCCGGATTTGGCCTTTTCTACCCTGAGCCGGGTGATGGAGAATATGTTAAGCCCGGTGGATGAGGTGCCGGACCCCTTTTATGAAAATACGGCCTGGTCGCTGGATTTCTTCCTGACGGTCAAGGATTATAACAGCCATATTTCGGGCGATCCGGATTTTATGAAGCTGATTTCGGTGCTGGGTACGGATATTTGCTATCCCTCCGGCTCGCGCATGACCATTCGGCAGGATGAGGGGGTTGTGGCCCGGCCATTGGAAAAGCTGTCTCAGATCCGGGCGATCCCCAATAATATGCTGCTTCATCAGCTGGGTTATCTGGCCAACAGTCTGGGCGGGGTAGGGACCGCCATCATGCAGGACGGTCATGGTTTCTGGAAAATGTATGACAAATCGCCGCGCCTGCGCCATATCATGATGATGGTTCTGGCGGCGGTGGATATGACGGATGAGGATTTTCTGGGCGCCTATACCGCCCTGTTCCGGCCCCGTTACTGGATGCATTCGGCCCGCCATGAGGACGAGAGCTACGACCATGACCGCATGCTCCGTCTGGCGGAAATGATGGGACGTCACGGCATATTTGAGGGGCTGAACCGTATCGAACTGACCCTCCGGGAAGATTTGATGTATTTGCGGGATGGGCTGAAAGGCCATGAGGTTGATCTGCCGCCTTTCCGTCCCGATGCGGGGGAGAAAAGCCGCGCGACCCTGCTCCATGTGATCCGTATGGCGCTGATTCAGCGCATATTCCTGTTGATCACCCGTATTCCCCGCTTTCG
>JAADFR010000113.1 GCA_013152755.1 Alphaproteobacteria bacterium | reverse complement strand
ATTTCCTGAATAGCTATAGGAAAATTCCACTGGATATAATAACAATTAATATAACACCCAACATTATTTATTTCCCCCATTGATCCCAAGAATCCCTTTACTTAGAACGGGGTGATTTTGGAGGCTTCCAGCAAAGTTCACTATTCTTTGAGATGTGAACACTTTTAATGTTCGCTAAACCATACATTCCTCGAAGTTTAGTAAATTTTGCTTGGAGAGATACATGTTTGTTCATACAAGGAGAGAATTCCAACCTCTTATCGTGTTCAACATTTGGATATACGAGTGCTATAGTATCAGCATAGGACAAGTTTTCTGCGTGAAGACGAGTAGGGTACAAATCGAAACCAATTCCACCAAAATACCCATCTACCTCAACCTTTTGATCCAAATACCGCTCTGGAGTGACGATCAATTGATAGATGGAAACCCGTAAATAAGTATTTTCAATAGCTATGGAATTTTGAGAAAGGCCGGATAGAAATATTACCCAGAAACACAACCAAAATTTTGCGTTGAAAATATTCTTAATCACTTTCTCTCTTTCATTTTTTTAGTGTTTCAGGTGACTAAATTGCGCGAAATATAGATCAATGGGGTCAGTGTCCTTTGATATGCAGCCTTCTGCTTCACCAAAGTCTCAATGGCAACCACATACATCCCCCCATTCCCTACCGCCGCCGGGGGCCGTGTCTTTTGGGGCGGGGGTCTTTGAAGGTGAAGCGCTTTTTGTCGATGGCCACATTATATTCCGGGTTTACCAGTGCTACCCGGGTGGTATAGCCTTGGGCATCGACGCTCTCCCACGCGCGAAGCTCCATGGTGCTTTCTTCAAAGATCAGGATGATATAGCCATAATCCCGCCGTTTGGGATCAATCACCGGGATTTTGATCAGCCCGGCAAAGCGGATAATGTCAGGAATTTCAACGCTACTGTCCAGCTTGATTTCTTTATCCACCAATATGCCCAGCGGGGTTTTTTTGATCGGCCACCGGTTGACCTGTTTGACCTCATAATCAACGAAGGTCAGCAGGGTGCCGTTGCTGACCACCAGAAAGGGCGCATCCTTGCCGTAATCAAACCGCAACTTGCCCGGCCGTTCCAGATAGACCATGCCCTCGGCCACCGTCCCGTCCGGCGCCCGCTGGACAAAAGACGCGCGCAGGGAATGGATAGCATTCAGGCTTTCCTCCACCTTTTTGATGGTCTCAAGGTCTTTTTCGGACCGTTCAACGGGGATGATACTGTCTGGTTTGGCCGTCAGAGCCGGGCCGGACAGGCCCAAGGTAGCTATCAGGCTGAATAAGATAATTTTAGGGAATTTAAGGGTCATAATTGCCTCCGTGATCCTCGATTAACACTTCACGCTTACCCACATGGTTGGCATGGCTGACCACGCCTTCCCGCTCCATTTTCTCAATAATATTGGCCGCCCGGTTATAGCCGATGGACAGTTGCCGTTGAATATAGCTGGTGGAGGCCTTACGGTCCCGCGCCACAATGGCCACCGCCCGGTCATAGAGGTCATCGCCCGAAGACGCCGCCCCGCCGGGGGTCATCTGTGAATTTTGCAGGAAGCTGCTGTCAAAGCCCTCATCCGGTTCCTCGGTAATATTGTCCAGATAATCGGGCTTGCCCTGCTTTTTCAGGGCCTTGACCACGCGTTCGACCTCGCTGTCGCTGACAAAGGGGCCGTGGACCCGCCGAATGCGCCCGCCGCCCGCCATATACAGCATGTCGCCCATGCCCAGCAATTGTTCCGCCCCCTGTTCGCCCAATATGGTGCGGCTGTCGATTTTAGAGGTCACCTGAAAGCTGATCCGGGTCGGGAAATTAGCCTTGATGGTGCCGGTGATCACATCCACGGACGGCCTTTGGGTTGCCATGATCAGGTGAATCCCGGCGGCCCGGGCCATCTGGGCCAGACGTTGAATCAGCGATTCAATATCCTTGCCCGCCACCAGCATCAAATCCGCCATCTCATCGACGATGATCACAATCATGGGCAGGGGGGTCAGGTCAATTTCTTCTTCCTCATAAACCGGATCGCCGCTTTCATGGTCGAACCCGGTCTGAATTTTATGGACAATGACCTCGCCTTTGGTCCGGGCGTCGGTCAGCCGTTGGTTATAGGCCCCGATGTTGCGCACCTGTAACTTGGCCAGCGATTTATAACGCTGTTCCATCTCCCGGACCGCCCATTTGAGGGCGACAACCGCTCTTTGCGGGTCGGTGACAACCGGGGTCAGGAGATGGGGAATATCGTCGTAAACCGACAGCTCCAGCATCTTGGGGTCAACCATGATCAACCGACATTCCGCCGGGGTCATTTTATAGAGCAGGGACAGGATCATCACATTGATCGCCACAGACTTGCCCGACCCGGTGGTGCCCGCCACCAACAGATGCGGCATGGCGGCAAGGTCGGCGACAACCGGCGCGCCGCCAATATCCTTACCCATACAGAGGGGCAATTTGGCCTTGGTTTCCTCATAAGCAGTAGAGGAGAATTGTTCGCGCAGGACGACAATCTCCCGCTTGCTGTTGGGCAGCTCGATACCGATGGCATTTTTACCCGGCACCACCGCCACCCGGGCGCTGTCGGCGCACATGGACCGGGCAATATCATCGGCCAGATTGATCACCCGGGTTGATTTGGTGCCGGGGGCGGGTTCCAGCTCATAGAGGGTGACGACCGGGCCGGGCCGAACCTTGACGATCTCACCCTTGATGCCAAAATCATCAAGCACGGATTCCAGCATGCGGGCATTCTGACCCAGTGCATCCTTGCTCAGGCGGTCCTGCGCCGACAGGGGGCGCGGGTTGCTCAGCAGGTTCAGGGGCGGCAGGACAAAGTCATCATCTCCGCCAAGGTTGAACATGGGTTGCCGTTCCCGGGCTTCCCGTTTGCTTTTTGTTTGTTTGTTAGGTTTGCTGTCAACAACCGGAATTTCCTTGCGGGCCGTGCTGTCGGCGGACTTCTCCATGACGGGCTCTTTGCGGGCATTTTTCTTTTTCTGGCGCACATTTATGACACCGATTTCTTCCGGCTCCCGACGGATCCTATCCCGGACAAAGCCGTAGCTGACCACCATCCCGCGCCAGACTTTAACGCAGCACCAGACTATCCCCCGGCCAATGGCCCGCCATTCCGCCCGGTCAAGGCCCAGAAATGCCGGAATGGTCAGCAGGAAGGCCCCCAGAAGAATACCGCCGTAATCAATGGGTAGAACCCGATACCCGCATCGGACAGAAGCTGTTTTAAGAAGAAAAACATCCGGTCCCCCATGATGCCGCCCATGGTAAAATTCTGTATCTGCCAGGAATCTGCCCAGAAATCCGCCACAGGCAGAAAAGCGGCAAAGAGGGACGCCAACAGGACGCCCACGACCCAGGTCACAAGATTGCGCCAGAGTTTTGGCAGGCCTCTCAGCATCATGATGCGCCAGCCCCATGTGATAAAGGGAAAAGCCAGAACCGCCGCCGCAAGGCCCAATGATTGTATGAGGACGTCAGCCACCCAAGCCCCGGCAGGCCCCAGCCAGTTTTTGACCTCTTCCTGCCCCGCGACCCGCCAGCTGGGATCGTTGCTGTTGTACCCGGCCATGGCGGCAAAGGCCAGCAGGCTCAAAACGATCAGGAAAATCCCCCACAGGCGTGTGCTCCCGCTGACCATGAAGGTATAAACCGCTTCTGGCAGGATAGTGCGGGTATTTTTCTTGGTTATCTTTTTACGTCTACTGGTCAATTGATACCCTTGTATTCCGGTCCTATATCATTCTTTTTACAGTGTTTTTGCGATTTTCTCAAGCGCGGGTTCCAGAAGTCTCTCATCATGCACAAGAACAAGGCGAATATAGGGCAGGCCCGGATTATGGCCGTCCTTATCAGGTCTCGCCAGATAGGCACCGGGCAGGGTCTTTATGCCGGCCCGCTGCCACAGTTTTTCACAGGCCACTTCCCCGTCCCCCACATCCAGCCACAGGCAAAAGCCGCCAGCAGGTCGCTGAAAGGCAAATTTACCGCCAAGATAGGTCTCGGCCAGATCGAATTTTCGCTGATACAGAGCGCGGTTTTCAGCCACATGATCCTCATCATTCCACGCCGCCGCCGAGGCCGCCTGTGTGGGCAGGGGCAGGGGCGCGCCGCCGTAACTGCGCAGGCGGACGGTTTCGGCGATAATTTCCCTGTCCCCGGCCATAAAACCGGACCGAAGCCCTGCCAGATTGGACCGTTTCGACAGGGAGTTAAACACCACTATATTGCGAAAGACATTGTCCTGTTTGTCCTGTTCTTCTATCTGATGACAGACATCCAGCAGGCCGGTGGGCGCGGCCTTGTCATATATTTCTGAATAGCATTCATCCCCCACAAGGGTGAAATCATAGGTCCGGGCCAGACTTATCATGCGCGCCAGATAATCCGGGGACGCCAGACGTCCCTCCGGGTTTGACGGATTGCAAATAAAGGCAAGGGCGGTGCGCTTTAAGGTTTCCTCCGGCAAATTTTCATAATCTGGCATCCCGCCCTGACTGTTCACATAAAGAATTTCCGCTCCGGCGCTAATAGCCGCCCCGGCATAGGGCTGGTAAAAAGGATTTGGGCTTAACACCAGCGGGATTTGGCCGTTTTTCTGGCGGTTGATAACGACCTGTCCGATGGCATATAGCCCCTCACGGCTACCGGACAGAGGGACGATGTTTTCTGCCGTTACCAGTCCTTCCGGAAGGTTATTTCGCCGGGTGAGCCAACCGCAAACCGCCTGTTGCAGTGCTGCCGTGCCCTGTATGGGCGGATATTTGTTATAGTTTGCCGCCGTTGCCGCCGTCTGGCTCAGAATGTCCGTGACAAAGGCCGGGACAGCATGCTGTGGCTCGCCCACGGACATATTGAGGGCGGCGCTGGTATCCTCCGGCACACTATCCGCCAGAAGACGGCGCATACGGGCAAAGGGATAGGGCGGCAGGTTTTTAAAACGGTTAAAGTCCACGGGCTTTCCAATTTAAGATCAGGACTTGTTTTATGACCTTAAACGCCGTGTCTGTAAAGACTCTAACGGCCGAAATCATCCTCTGGATAAGCGGAAACCTTGTGGATGGACAGGTCGGCGCCGATGAATTCTTCTTCTTCGCTAAGCCGGATACCCACGGTTTTCTTGAGCAGGCCATAAACCACAAAACCAAATAGGCCGCCGATGGCCGCGCCAAGAACTGATCCCACAAGCTGTGAGGTAAAAGTAACCCCGCCCATGCCCCACAGGCTTTCAAGGCCGAAAATACCAGCCGCGATACCGCCCCACAGGCCGCACAGCCCATGCAAAGGCCAGACACCCAGCACATCATCCACTTTCAGCTTATTCTGCACGTAAAGGAAGGCCTTGACGAAGATCACCCCGGCAACGACCCCGGTGACCAATGCGCCCAGGGGATGCATGATGTCGGACCCGGCGCAGACCGCCACCAGCCCGGCCAGCGCCCCGTTATGAACAAAGCCCGGATCATTGCGCCCGACGATGGACGCCGCCAGCAGGCCGCCGACCATGGCCAGCAGGCTGTTGACCGCCACAAGGCCGCTGGCCCCGGCCACGGCCTGTGCGCTCATCACGTTAAAACCGAACCAGCCGATGCATAATATCCATGACCCCAGTGCCAGAAAAGGGATGTTGGACGGCGGGATGCCAACCACGGTGCCATTCTTCCGGTAGTGCCCCTGCCGCGCGCCCAGCAAAATCACCGCGCCCAGCGCCAGCCAGCCGCCCATGGCATGAACCACGATTGACCCGGCAAAATCATGGAAGGGCGCGCCGAATGTATCGGTCATCATGTCCTGAAAGCCAAGGCGCGATCCCCAGACCATGCCCTCAAAGAAGGGATAGACCAGACCGACGAAGACGGCAGAGGCCACCAGTTGGGGGTTGAATTTTGCCCGTTCCGCAATGCCGCCGGAAATAATGGCCGGGACAGCCGCCGCAAAGGTCATCAGGAAGAAGAATTTAACCAGGGTAAAGCCGTTGTTGGCAAACTCTTCACCGCCGCCGCTGATGGTGGCCGCATCGCTCAGGAAACTGACGCCATATGCTACCGTATAGCCAATGAAGAAATAGGCCAAGGTGGAGATGGCAAAATCAGTGATGATCTTGACCAATGCATTGACCTGATTTTTCTTGCGCACGCTGCCCACTTCCAAAAAGGCAAATCCCGCATGCATGGCAAAGACCAGAATGGCCCCGATCAAGACAAAAAATACATCTGAACCACTGCTTAAAGCTTCCATCATTCTCTCCCGTTGGCTGTGTTTGCCTAAGTCTTACTCAAGAAACATGCCAAAGAGGAAATAGTGGATTTCGGTGGTTTTTAAACCTTGGAATGATTAAATAATAATCGTTGCCAGAATATTTAATAAGCAATTGCACAATATTTAGGCGCACAAAATCCCCCGCCCGAAATACTCCGGGCGGGAGACAATAGTGTGATTATGCGATTTAGGTTGAGGCCTAAATCTTCTGGCTGCCGATTCCAAACTCGGGATAGGCTTCCATCCCAAGCTCGGCCAGATCGCCGCCCTTATGTTCGTCTTCCTCGCTCATGCGGATGCCGACGGTCATTTTCAGGCCGTACCATACGATGGTGCTGGCTATGGCGACAAAGGCCCCGATGGCAGCGATGCCAGTAATCTGATGGATCAGGGTTGCCTCGTCATTGGTGAAGACCACCGCCAGCGTACCCCAGATACCGCACACCAGATGGACGGGGATCGCACCGACCACATCATCAATTTTCAACTTGTCCAGCAGGGGCACCACAAAGACCACCAAGGCTCCGCCCACGGCACCGATCAGAATCGCCTGTCCGATGGTGGGGGTCAATGGTTCCGCCGTGATAGAAACCAGCCCGGCCAAGGCACCGTTCAGCACCATGGTCAGGTCTACCTTTTTATAAAGCAGTTTGGTCAGGCACAGGGCCATGACAGTACCGCCCGCCGCCGCCATATTGGTATTGGCGAAAATCTGAGACACGGCCACGGCGTCAATGGCACTGCCCAGGGCGAGCTGTGATGCGCCGTTAAAGCCGAACCAACCCAGCCACAGGATGAACGTACCCAAAGTGGCGAGGGTCAGGGATGAGCCCGGAATAGGTTTTACCTGTCCGTTCGGACCGTATTTTCCTTTGCGCGCGCCCAGAATGATGGCCCCGGTCAGGGCTGCCCAGCCGCCGACGGAATGAACGATGGTTGATCCGGCAAAATCGGAAAAGCCCATCACATTGAGCCAACCTGCGCCCCATGTCCAGGCCCCTTGAATGGGATAAATGATCCCGGTCAGGATAACCACAAAGGCAAAGAACGGGAACATCTTGATCCGTTCTGCCACCGTGCCGGAAACAATTGATGCCGCTGTGGCCACAAAGACCATCTGGAAGAACCAGTCGGAAGCAGACGAATAGCCGCCGTCCACATTGATGGCTTCATTGGCTGCCGTTTCGCCAGCACCCCACAGGGAAAAGCTACCGATAAAGCCGCCGTCCACGCCGGAATACATCAGGTTATACCCCACCAGATAATAAAGGATCCCGGCGATGGCATAAAGGCCCACATTTTTCACGCACATGGTACCCACATTCTTGGTGCGTACCAGCCCAGCTTCGAGCATACAAAAACCCGCCGCCATCCACATGACCAGAAAACCACCGATCAGGAACAGCAGGCTGTTCAGGATATAGGCAACTTCCGGGTCCACTGCGGCATGTGCGGGCGCGGTAGCGACCAAGCTCATAACAGTCCCCATGAGACCAATTGTTAAAATTCGTTTTTTCATCATCTTACTCCTAAAGGGCCTCATCACCCATTTCACCAGTTCTAATTCTCAACGCCTGTTCCAGATCAAACTCAAAGATCTTGCCGTCTCCGAAATCGCCGGTATGGGCAGCGGCTCGCAGGGCTTCGCGCACGGCTTCTACCAGATTATCGGGGATGGCCAGTTCAAGGCGCAGTTTCGGCACAAAGGCGACCTCATATTCGGCGCCCCGGTAAATCTCCGAATGGCCTTTTTGGCGGCCATAGCCTTTGACCTCACTGACCGTAAGCCCCATGACGCCCACATCATTCAGGGCCTCACGGACATCATCAAGCTTGAATGGCTTGATTATTGCGGTAATCATTTTCATTGGTTTTTCCTCTCTTTACCTCATGTAATGGCTATCCCCTTTCAAAAGCTGTGCCACTTTTTAGATCATCAAGTAACCTGTTGAAATATAGATATATTTCAGAAAAGAGGGAGATTGGTGTGGTGGGAAAGGTACAATTATTTGTCTAAATAATAGCCATAAATTTTTAATGTCTATTATTTAGGCAGATTATTTTATTTGCCGTGGTCTTTTAACCAGCGTAAAAAGGGGCATGACAAAAACAAAGATTCAGAATTTTGATTTGGTGATCTCCGGCGGTGGGGTGGTGGGCATGACGCTGGCCTGCGCACTGGCCAAATATGGGCTTGAGGTGGCGCTGGTGGAATATGGTGATATTGCCAGCAGCCTTAACGATGAATTTGATGGCCGCTCCTATGCCATATCCTACGGTCCCTATGTGATGATGGAAACCCTCGGCCTGTGGGATAGGGTGGGACAGCAGGCCCAGCCGATCAATGAGATTCATATCACCGATGGTCATTCCCCCCTGTTTCTGCATTTTGATGAAAAGGATTTGGGCGATGGGCCGCTGGGTCAGATGGTAGAGGTTCGCCATCTGCGCAAGGGGCTTTTTGACGCCGTGACGGCACAGAAAAATATCACCCTGCTCAGCCCGGATCATATCACCCATGTGGACAGCAACGTCGGGGCCAGCCAAATAACCCTACATAGTGGCCGGGAAATTTCCTGCGCTCTGCTGATTAGCGCCGAGGGACGGCAGTCGCCGCTCCGGGACAAGATGGGCATCAAGGTCCGCAACTGGGATTATCACCAGA
>JAADFR010000112.1 GCA_013152755.1 Alphaproteobacteria bacterium | reverse complement strand
CTTGCATAAGATTACCTTCGAGATGGAAGATAAATAGAGGAGCTTAAGCTATGTATAAATTTAAGAAAATTGCCAAGTCCCTCGTTTCCGTAACGGCTCTTTGTGGCGTGTTGGCGATTGTGGCCACTGTTCCGGCACCGGTTGGTTTATCGGGGCAGGCTGTTGCCGCGAGCACGGACAAAGATAAACTGAAATATGATGATCGCAAGACACGCAGGACTCCGGCCCTGAAAGAAAAGGTCTATAAAGTTCTTGGTAAAGCGCAGGAATGTGCGGACCTGAATGACTACGTCTGTGCGATGCAGGTCCTTGAAGAAGGGCTTGGCCGTAAACTTGAAAAGCTGAACAGCTATGAGAGAGCGCAATATTATAATTTCAGAGGTTTTCTGTTCTATAGTCAGGAAAAATACGAAGAGGCTCTGAAGGCATATGAAAATGTGTTGCGTCAGGAAAACCTACCGGCTGCCATGGAGGATACTACGGTTTATACCATGGCCCAGCTTTATTTCATCAAGGAGGACTATCAAAGTTCCATCAAGATGATGGTGCGCTGGCTCAAATATCAACCGGCGCCGACGGCTCAACCTTTGATTCTGTTGGGACAGGCTTATTATTCACTTGGTACGCAGGACGGTATTAAACCGGCACAGGCGGCGAAATATTTTAATCAGGCTGTTCCTTATATTCTGCAAGCCATCAAACTTTATGAGGATGCTGGCAAGCAACCAAAGGAAAACTGGTATCTTCTGCTTCGGGTCATGTATTTTGAGATGAAGGAAAATCAGAAGGTTATCGATATTCTGGAACTTCTGCTCCACAAATGGCCCAAAAAAGAATATTGGCTGCAACTTGCCGGTATGTATGGTGAAATGAGTACAGATGCCAAGACAGAAAAAGAAAGAACACTTCTGGAGAAAAAGCAACTGGCCACTTATGAAACCGCCTATCGTCAGGGCTTCCTTGCCAAGGGCAGTGAACTGGTCAATATGTCACAGCTTTACATGTATCATGAGGCCCCCTACTGGGCGTCTGTTGTCCTTGAAAAAGGCATAAAAGCCGGGATTATTGAAAAGAACAAGAAAAACTATGAAAGTCTTGCTCAGGCCCGGATCAATGCACAGGATATGAGACAGTCTCTGGAACCTTTACGGCTTGCCGCCGAAGAGTCCAAAGATGGCGAGACTTATAAGAAGCTTGGTCAGGTCTATATGCAACTTGATGACTATAAGAATGCCGCGAAATATTTCGGGCTGGCCTTGAAAAAGGGTGGTTTGAAAAGAGCGGATTCTGTGGCGGTTTATCAGGGCATGTGCTATTTCAATCTTGGCCAGCTAAGCAAGGCCAAGAAGTCCTTTGAGCTTGCTGCTAAAGATAAGCGAAGCCGTAAACAGGCCCGCAAGTGGATTTCTTATCTGACCAAGGAAAAGAAACGTCTTGATCAGATCAAGGAATTTTTGAGTTAGCATTGCAAGGCTGCATATTTAATATAAAACAGGGTGATAGTGTTATCATCCTGTTTTTTTATTGGTAAAATTATGTATTTACAGCTTTTCTGGACTTGTGTGTCTTTTTATACTGTTCTATCGTAGTTTATAATTTAGGCACTGAACCCTGTTTTTGAGAATTTACAATTGGACAAACTGGGATAGTTTATGACATTACTTGCCCATATCTTGATTATTGCGACCTATGCGCTGGTCGCTGCTTTTGTTGCTTTTTTCCTGCCGGGTGTATTTGACAGTTTCACGGAGGTAACGGCCTTGATTTCCGGCGCAGTTCTGTTCCTGATCGGTCTGCAAATCCACACTATGTATTATTGGAAATTTGGCAAAGAGGATACGGTTGACCGGCTACTGGCCCTGCATCAGGATTATCAGGTCAGTCTTGACAGGCTTGAGGAAAATAAGGCAGAGCTGGATGAATTGCGCGAAAAGCTATTTAAAATTGACCATCAGCAGAATACAGAAATTATTTCCGAGATGCATGTCTTGCAAACTCTGCTTAATCAGGTAATTGAGAAATCCGGTAAGTCTTTGGAAGACAAAAGTGCGGGCAAAGGCTTTAAGCCCGGAAAAATAATCATGCAGGAACAGGCGCAGAAGGAGCGCAGTGACGGCGAGGTTCTGAACATCATGCATCATGCGTTGGAAGGCAACAGGGTGGACCTGTATCTTCAGCCCATCGTGTCTTTGCCGTCACGGCGGATCGTGCATTATGAATCTTTCAGCCGGGTCCGGGATGAAGAAGATAATGTAATCTTCCCCTCGCAATACCTGAAACTTGCGGAAGATAGCGGGCTTGTCGGCACATTGGATAATCTTTTACTGTTCCGCTGTATTCAGGTCATTCGCAAGCTTGGCCCCCGGCGGCCCGACCTGCGGTTTTTCTGTAACATCTCCTCGGTTTCCCTGAATGACAAGGAATTTTTCCCGCAGTTCATCGATTTTATGATGGAAAACCATGATTTGGCGGACAGGCTCATTTTTGAATTTTCACAAAAGGATGTATTGCGTCATTCACCGCTTGTGGGGCGTAGCCTGGCCACGCTCGGGCGGCGGGGTTTCCGCTTTTCCATGGATCATATCATTGATTTAAACATGGATCTGGCGGAGCTTTCCTCGCGCTATTTCCGCTATGTCAAGGTGTCTGCGGAGGCCATATTGGATCAGGAAATAGACATCCATCCTGATGACCTGAAAGAGGCTTTCAGCCGTTATGATCTGGACCTGATTGTTGAGAAAATTGAAAATGACCAGACCATCGTTGAAATTCTGGATTACGGCATGGACTATGGTCAGGGTTATCTGTTTGGGGAACCGCTGCTCAGCAGCGATACCCGTTTGGATATTTAGGTCTTGACCCTAAGCATCAATAGATCAGGAAAATAACGCATCAATATCTGATTGGGTTGTATTTCCTGTGGCCTTTGGGTCAAGTCCGGCATGGCCGTCTTCTTCATAAACAACGGGCTTTGGCGGTGCGGCCTGTTCTTTTTTCTCTGCCTGTGCCTTTGCTTTTTGTTGTTTGGCCTGTTCAATAAGGTTGGGTTCTTTGGCAGGGGCCGCTTCTACGACGTCTTCAGGCACGTCTTCTACCACGTCTTCTGGCACATCTGCTGCTACCTCTTCCGCACCCTCATTGCCCGCAAACATAAAGTCAATATCTTCCGCGCTGGCTTCTTCGGATGTTTCCGCAACCACTTCAGCCTGTTCCGCAGCCTCAACATCAGGTGTTTCGTCATCATCAATTAATATGTCATCATCACCATCATCCTGAGGCTCTGCTTCCGCTTCTATTTTGCCATTGAGCAGGTCATCAATTTCTGACTGCTCCATGCCTTCCCCTTCAAGGGCCGGTCCGTTGAGCAGGGCAGCATTTTCGTCAATTTCCGCTTCGGGCGGGCTGTTTGCCGGTTCAACGCCTTCCATAACGCCAAGGATATTCACCAGCCGGGATACCCGGTCTTCCACATGTTCCAGTGTGCTGACGACCTTGCTTATGCGCTGCCCGGTAATATCCTGAAAGGAACAGGCTTCAAAAATCTGCATGACCGCGTCATTGACGGTGCCTGTATAGGCTTCCATATCGCTCGAATCAGCTTCCATGATCTGTTCAGCAGATTCCATAATGGTGTTGGTTGCTTTTTCGGTCTGTTGAACGATGGCTTCCAGTTCAAGCCCGGCGCGGGGGATGCCCACTTCGTCGCTATGGTCTGGGGACAGGGAGGATATCTCCTGCCGGGCGTCATCGATAAAATCCGCAAGCTCCTTGCATTCCCGGTAAATGGTCATGTCGATGGACTTGAAATAACTTTCAAGGGACCGCATTAAGACCTCGGTCAGGGCAGCGACCTCTGGCAGGGAAACCGTTTTATGGTCACCTGAGCGAAGTCGGTCCACCAGGGGACCGATATGTTCTGGCAAAAGACCCGGGGCCATTAAAAATCTCCGAGTACGGCAGACAGTTTCTGTTTGAGGGTCGCCGCATTGAACGGCTTGACGATATAGTTGTTCACCCCGGCCTTTTTGGCGGCAATGACGTTATCTGTCTTGGATTCTGCGGTAACCATGATGAAAGGCGTTTTCTTGAGCATATCGTCAGAGCGCACTTCCTTCAGCAGCTCATATCCGGTCATGGGTTCCATATTCCAGTCGGAAATAACCAGGTTATAACTTTTGCTGCGCATTTTGTTCAGGGCTTCTGACCCGTCACTGGCTTCATCAACATTGTTAAAGCCCAATTGTTTTAACAGATTGCGAATAATCCGTAACATGGTTTTGTAATCATCCACAATAAGGATCGACATTGCTTTATCTACGGCCATAATATTTTACTTACCTGAATTAATAATATCTGTTTGTTTAAGCTACTTTTGACCACCTCTTGCAGGCGATAATCTCAAATTACCCTAATCCTTTAAAAAAAAGGTTAATGGGAAAGCCACAATATGTTTTTTTTATTTGCTTTATTCCGCCCGGCGTATTAGGGACAGAATGCAGAATAGAATTTATGGAAAAAGACAGATAATATGTCAGAAGTGAAAGAAGCCAGTCTGGCGACGCTGGATGTGGGTCAATCCTATAGCACCGTTAATGTGGTGAGCGACACCGATGTGGTGAAATTTTCAGAAGTAACCGGCGATGTGAACCCCATTCATCTGGATGATGATTATGCTAAAAATTCTATCTTTGGGGAGCGGATTGCGCATGGCATGATTTCAGCAGGCTATATTTCGGCAATCTTCGGGACAAAATTTCCCGGGCCGGGCAGTATTTATTTGTCCCAGAGTTTGAAATTCAGAGCGCCGGTTAAAATTGGCGATACTGTTGACACAACTGTGACTATTACCGATATCAATCAAAAGCGTAAACGTGTGACCCTGAGTTGTGAATGCCGGGTTGGGGCGGTCGTGGTCTTGACTGGCGAAGCCCAGCTAATGGCCCCGGCTTAAGGCGCAGTTTAAAGAATGACAAATACAAGCATGAAAATTTTCAGGCATTTTGACAATCTACCGGACGATGTAAAAGGCAGCGTGATTGTATTGGGGAATTTTGATGGCTTTCACAAGGGACATCAGACGGTAATGGGCCGGGCCGGGAAACTGGCCCGTCATATGGGGGTTAATCTTTCAGTATTGGTTCTGGAACCGCATCCGCGCAGTTACTTTAATCCCGGCAAGGAAGATTTTCGGCTGACGTCCTTTCGCACCAAGGCCCATTTGCTGGAAAAATTTGGGGTTGATACCTTATTTGTCCTGCCCTTTGACAAGAAGTTGTCAAAAATGTTGGCGCAGGATTTCGTTACGGATATTCTGCTGGACAAGCTTGGGGTGCTTCATGTTTTTGTCGGCTATGATTATCGTTTTGGTGCGGGGCGGGGCGGTAGTGCCGGGATGCTTGCGCAAATGGGTTCTATGGAACAGTTCGGTGTGACAATAGTCGAAAAAATTATGGACGGCGACCATGTCTATTCTTCGTCAAATATTCGCGGCAGCCTGCGGGCCGGGGGGGTCAGGCTTTGTGCAGACCATCTTGGTCACTGGTGGCATGTGGAGGGTCATGTCCTGCGCGGGGACCAGCGGGGCCGAACCATTAACTTCCCCACCGCCAACCTGTCCATGGAAGGTTATATAAAGCCGAGGCTCGGCGTTTATGCGGTACGGGTCATGGTTGATAGTGGCCCGGCAAAAGGCATATGGAACGGGGTCGCTAATGTGGGCACGCGGCCAACCTTTGACAAGGATGACCTTGTGCTGGAAGCCCATATCTTTGATTTTGATTTTGACATTTATGAGCAGTCAATCCGAGTGGAATTTGTCGACTTTATCCGGCCAGAACAAAAATTTGACGGGCTGGAGTCTTTAAAGGCCCAGATTGAAAAAGACAGCCTGGTGGCCCATAAAATCCTGTCGGACCCGGCCAATCAACAGTCCTCAATTCCCGGACCAAATCTGGAAGACTATCTTTCGTCATAAAACACTCGACAATGCTGGCGTGAAATTGGTACAAGTTATCAATTTTCGGCTAGCCAAGAAGCTCACATAAAATGACCAAAGATTACCGATCGACCATATTTCTGCCCAAGACAGATTTCCCCATGAAAGCCAGCCTGCCAAAGCGGGAACCGGAATGGTGCGCCAAATGGGAAAAGATGGATATTTACGGTATGCTCCGCGCGCGGGGCCAAGATAATCCGGATAAGTTTATCCTCCATGACGGGCCGCCCTATGCCAATGGCAATATCCATATCGGCCATGCCATGAACAAGACGCTCAAGGACATCATTGTGCGCTCACAACAGATGTCCGGCAAGGATGCGCCTTATGTGCCGGGCTGGGATTGTCATGGACTGCCCATCGAATGGATGATCGAAAAGCAGTATCAGAAAAAGAAAATCAAGAAAGATGATATTGACCCCATTGAATTTCGCCGGGAATGTCGGACTTTTGCCGCCAAATGGGTTGATGTTCAGCGAGAAGAATTTAAGCGGCTTGGTATATTCGGGGATTGGGACAAGCCCTATCTGACCATGAATTTCGATAGTGAGGCCCAGATCGTCCGGGAATTGCAAAAATTCCTTATGAACGGCGGCCTCTATCGGGGGTCTAAGCCGATCATGTGGTCAGTGATTGAAAAAACCGCCCTAGCCGAAGCCGAAATCGAATATCAGGATCACACGTCTCATATGATTGATGTGGGCTTTGATGTGGTAAGCTCGTCCATCGACGGCCTCAAGGGGGCAAAGATCGTTATTTGGACCACAACCCCCTGGACCATCCCCGGCAACCGGGGCATCGCTTACGGTAAGGATATTGATTATCTGCTGTTTGAGGTCACGGCGGTAACAGAAGGCAGCCGGGTCACGGTTGGCACGAAGATTTCCACCTGCGCAGTTCTGAAGGATGCTTTCCTTGACCGGGCAGGCATCACAGAAATTTCCGAACTGGCGCATTTCAAGGGCGCGGATATGGCAGGGACCATCTGTCATCACCCGTGGCATGATACGGGCTATGATTTTGACGTTCCGGTGATTGAGGGCTTCCATGTGACCACGGACGCCGGGACGGGCTATGTCCATATTGCCCCAAGTCACGGCATTGAGGATTTCGAGGTCGGCAAAGAAGTCGGGCTTCCTGTCCCCTTTACCGTTGATGACGGCGGCCTCTATTATGACAGTGTCCCCATGTTTGCCGGTGAGCATGTCTATAAGGTCCATGACCATGTCTGCGCGGAACTGGAAAATGTCGGCGCGTTATTTGCCCGTGACACCATCGTTCACAGCTATCCCCATAGCTGGCGGTCCAAAGCCCCGCTGATCTATCGCAATACCCCCCAATGGTTCGTATCCATGACCACCAACGGTCTGCGGGACAAGGCCATTGCAGAGGTCGATAACGTACGTTGGGTGCCGGAAAACGCCAAAAACCGTATGATGGCCATGGTTGCCGACCGGCCTGACTGGTTGCTGTCGCGCCAGCGGGCTTGGGGCGTACCGATTACGGTGTTTGTCCATAAAGAAACTGGCGAGCTGTTGCGGGATGAAGCGGTAAATGAACGTATCGCCAAGGCGGTGGAGGCCGAAGGTGCCGATGCCTGGTATGCCCGTGATGCGGCAAGTTTCCTCGGGGATGCCTATGAGGCCGATGACTATGAAAAGGTTGAGGATATTCTGGATGTCTGGTTTGACAGCGGCTCAACCCATGCCTTTGTTCTGGAACAGCGTGATGATCTGCGCTCACCTGCCGACCTCTATCTGGAAGGCACTGATCAACATCGGGGCTGGTTCCAGTCATCTCTGCTTGAATCCTGCGGTACGCGTGGGCGGGCACCCTATAAGAACGTCCTGACCCATGGCTTCACGTTGGATGACAAGGGCAAGAAAATGTCCAAGTCGGGTAATAATTCCGTGGCTCCGCAAAAGATCATTGATCAGTTTGGTGCGGATATTCTGCGCCTGTGGGTAACGTCGACGGATTATATGAATGATCACCGGATTGGCGGCAACATCATACAGGGGCAGGTGGAGGCCTACCGTAAAATTCGCAATACCATGCGGTTCCTGTTGGGTAACCTTAATGATTTTGACACATCGGAAATTTTACCACTTGCCGAAATGCCTGAGCTGGACCGGGTGATTCTGCACCGCCTGTATGAATTGGATCAGGTGAATAAACAGGCCATTGCCGATTTTAATTTCAACCGGATTTATACGGCGTTGTATCATTTCTTTACGGTGGACCTGAGCGCCTTTTATTTCGATATTCGCAAGGACAGTCTCTATTGTGACGGGGCGGGTAGCATCCGCCGCCGGGCGGCCCGTACGGTTCTGGATCAGCTGTTTTATGTATTGACCAAGATGATGGCCCCCATATTGGTCTTTACCGCCGAGGAAATCTGGCAATCCAGATTCCCGGACGATGCGGATAGCATCCATTTGCAGACCTTCCATGACATTCCGGCGAACTGGCGGGATGATGCCCTTGCCGCCAAATGGGAAAAGGTCCGCAGCCTGCGTAAGGTCATGACCGGCGCGCTGGAGGTGGAACGGCGCGAGAAGCGTATTGGCTCCTCCTTGCAGGGGCAGGTGACGGTCTATGTGGCTGACCCGTCCTATGAGGCGGTTATGGAAAATATCGATCTGGCGGAACTGAGCATAACGTCCCATGCGGAACTTGTGGTCGGGAAGGCACCGGACGGGGCATTTACCCATGAGGATGTGGCCGATGTGGCGGTGGTCAGCATTTTGGCCGAGGGCGGAAAATGCGAACGTTGCTGGCAGATATTACCTACGGTGGGCAGCGTTGCGGGCCATGAGGATATATGTCCGCGCTGTGCCGATGCGGCAGGGGTGGCGGAATAGGCATGTTGACCAAAGAATCCCATAACGGCCTGTTGGTCATTGTGATCGCCCTGTTTCTGGACCGGGTGAGTAAATGGTGGGTTATGGATATTCTGGAGCTGCCAAAGATTCAGATGGTCAAAATTCTGCCTTTCTTTAACTTACAATGGGCGGAGAACAGAGGTATCAGTTTCGGCATGTTCCCGGCGGATGGCGCTGTTGGCCGTTGGGGTCTGGTGGTTGTGACCGTCCTGATCGCCATCGGGCTTGGTATCTGGCTTAAATCGGTGCAAAACAGACTTCTGGCCATCGCTTTAGGTCTGGTGATCGGTGGGGCGCTGGGTAATATTTATGACCGGGCGACATTGGGTTATGTGGCTGATTTTTTCCAGTTTTATGTGGGAAACTGGTCATTTTATATTTTTAATGTGGCGGACAGTTGCATTTCGGTCGGGGCCGCGTTATTAGTTTGGGACAGCTTTTTCGGGCCAAAGCCTGAACAGGCCCCCTCAGATCAGGATTAATCCTGACGGGATCAGGTAAAGAAGGAAAAATGCGTGCGACATAAATTGTTATCCATGGGTATGATCTTGGCCGTAGTCGGGATGCTCCCGGCCTGTACAAAACTGGGTGGCCCAGATGAATTCAGCGTATTGAAAAACCCGCCATTGGTGGTGCCGCCAGATTACCACCTGCGTCCGCCAGGGGATGAAAGCGCCGTCAAAGGGGCCTTCACACCACAGGAAATCGCAAAACGCGCCCTGTTTGGCAATAAAGCCTAAAGCACCCTGCTCTAAAGCATTTTCCGTTTATGGGCCGCGCGGCCTGTTTCGGCCAAAACCAATATAACACCGACGGTTATAAGGCTTATGCTGTAACCATTTGCAACGCCGCTTGCGCCGGCGGTGATCAGCCCCATGCCCGCGCCGAAAGTCATGCCTTTAAATAATCTCATGATATGTCCCTCTCTCCTTTATTTTACATGAATTATTAGAGGGGGAATATGTTCACAGCGTGAAAGAAATAAGGTATTCTCGTGGCAATTATATGTCAGCATTGGGACCAGCCTTGAAAATACGTATCTTATCAGAAAATACCATCAATCAGATTGCCGCCGGCGAGGTTATTGAACGCCCGGCCAGTGCGGTCAAGGAATTGGTGGAAAATGCCATTGATGCGGGGGCCCATAACATTCAGGTGGTGATGAAGGATGGCGGGCGGGCTTTGATCTCGGTCAGTGATGATGGCCGGGGCATGAGCGCAGAAGAATTAAAGCTGTGTGTGGAACGCCACGCCACCTCCAAGCTTAAGGAAGAAGATCTGACGGATATAACCACCATGGGCTTTCGTGGTGAGGCCCTGCCGTCCATCGCCTCGGTCAGCCGACTGTCGCTAACCAGCCGGGCGCGGGGCAGTGATGAAGCATGGAAAACTGCGGTTGACGGGGGCCGCAAGATGCCTTTGCAACCGGCGGCCATGAATGAGGGCACCAAGGTTGACATTAGGGATTTATTCTATGCCACCCCGGCGCGGCTGAAATTTCTGAAGGCTGAACGGACTGAATTTAACGCCGCTCTTGATGTGATAAAGCGGCTGGCCATGGCCCATCCAGATATATCCTTTTCCCTCATGGACGGCGATCGGCGGGCGTTTCAGGTGACGGCGGCGCAGGGCGAATTGCTGGACGCAAGGCTCCGGCGTCTGACGGCCATATTGGGCAGTGATTTCGGCGAAAATGCACTACTTATTGACGAGGAACGGGAGGCGATCCAGCTTAGCGGTTATGCGGGCCTGCCCACCTATAGCCGGGGCAATGCCCAGCATCAGTTTTTATTCGTCAATGGCCGCCCGGTGAAGGACAAGCTGCTTACCGGAGCTGTGCGCGGGGCCTATATGGATTTTCTGGCCCGTAACCGCCATCCGGTGCTGGCTCTGTTCCTCACCGTACCCACCCATATGGTGGATGTGAATGTGCATCCGGCCAAGGCGGAGGTGCGTTTTCAAGATAGCGGCCATGTGCGGGGGCTGATCGTCGGTTCCCTGAAACGGGCCTTGACCGGGGCCGGACATCGGGCGGCGACTACGACGGCTCATTCGGCGTTGGGATCATTTCAGCCGGGCGGAGACCATATGCCGCAATATTCCGGTCAGAGCAGAGGAACATCCTTTCCCACCCCGCCTACGGCCTATAGCACGGGCCTTGGGGACCGGAGCCTTGATTTCCAAAGACCATTGGGGGGAGATGCCATGCCGCCCGAAGGCCGGGTTGATGCGGTAGATATAGCCGAGGATGCGGCGCAACATCCGCTGGGGGCCGCCCGGGGTCAGTTGCATGAAACCTATATTATCTCCCAAACCAAAGACGGAATTATCATCGTCGATCAGCATGCGGCCCATGAGCGGCTGGTCTATGAACGGATGAAGAAATATCTGTTGGATAATGAGGTGCCGCGTCAGCTGTTGCTGATCCCGGAGGTGGTGGAGCTGGAACAGGATGCCGTTGATCGTCTGATGGCCCGGGCTGGTGAGTTACAGGATTTGGGGCTATATCTTGAAGGCTTTGGCGAGGGGGCCATTGTGGTGCGGGAAGTCCCGGCCTTGCTGGGTGATACGGATATTAAGGGGCTGATTCGGGATATGGCCGATGACCTTATGGAACTGGATCAGGCCCTGTCCCTAAAAGAGCGCCTTGAGGATATATGCGGCACCATGGCCTGTCACGGCAGCGTTAGGGCTGGTCGGCGGCTGACCGTGACGGAAATGAATGCTCTGCTCCGGGAGATGGAACAAACCCCCCATTCCGGCCAGTGTAATCACGGCCGCCCCACCTATGTGGAATTGAAACTGTCCGACGTTGAAAAATTATTCGGGCGGCGGTGAGGTTAACTGGCCTTGGTCTCAGGTCGGCGATATTCCTTTAATTCATCAATGGCAATATTCAGATGCAGACAGACAAGCTCCAGTTTGGCCTGCGTTGCCTCCTGGCAGAGATAGCCCAGCGCATTGATCAGGCCCGCATATTCATACGCCATGGCCTCGTCATAGTTATCTGATGTGAGAGATTTGTTCTTTTTCATTTCATTACCCCGTTTATATACTAATACGTGTATCGATTATATTAGCAAAGCAAGGAGGAAAAGAAAAGATTTATTATATATTAGTGTGGTTATGATTTGTTTCTCAGAATAGACATATGGCAATCACCATATATTTTATCTTTAAATATTTCAAAATTATCCGGTAATATCAATGTATTGCTGGCGGAATATTCAAGAATAATAAGGCATTTATCTGACATATACCCATTTTTTTCGAGCGCGCATAACACATCCGGAATAAGGTCAAGGTGATAAGGCGGGTCGATAAATATTATATCATAGGGTTTGCCGCAGGGCGGAATATTTGGCACCGAAATACATCTTATAGTAGTATAATCTTCTGCTTTAATCAGGGTGATATTCTTTTTGACAAGCTGAAGGGCTTTTTTGTCCTTGTCAAAAAAAGTCGCATGCGCCGCCCCCCGTGACAGAGCCTCCAGCCCCATGGCCCCGGTTCCAGCAAACAGGTCAAGCACATTGGCCCCGACAAGACTTGTCGGGGAATGGCTGAGGATATTAAAGATGGTTTCCCGCATTCGGTCGGTGGTCGGTCGTATATCCCGGCCCGAAAGCGGGGTTAGTTTGCGCCCGCGATATTCCCCGCCGATGATTCTCATTTTTTGCCGGATGTCCTGCGGGGACCGGTTGGCTTTTTAGCCTGTTCAGCGCGCCGTTTGGGGTCTTTTCTTTTCTTGCTTATGCGCCGCTGGTTTGCTTTGGGTTTGGCCTTGGCCCAACCCGCCCGCGATTTAGGAGCCGGTTTTTTGGTTTCGGAAGCTTCCTCTGAAATACCCCGGTCCTTGAAATAATCGGCGCAATGAAGATGCATATCTTTGACGGTCACTTCCCGCAGGCCGCCGCGTTCAATTTCGCCCAGTTCAAACGGGCCATAGGACAGGCGAATCAGCCGGGTTACTTGCAGGCCGATATAGTCCAGCAGCTTGCGCACCTCACGGTTCTTACCTTCCTTGATGCCGATGGTCAGCCAGATATTGGATTTTTCCCGATTTTCATTGATATTGATCTTCACCCCCCGGTATTTCACATCCTCTATGGTAACGCCGCGCCGGATTTCCGCCACCTTTTCCCGGTCGAAATAACCGTGGCAACGCACTTTATAGGTTCTGAGCCAGCCGGTTGAGGGCAGTTCCAGCCACCGGGCCAGCTCCCCGTCATTGGTCATGAGCAGCAGACCTTCCGTATTCAGATCAAGACGGCCAACGGACAGGACTCGCGGCATATTTGATGGCATGGCCTCAAAGACCGTGGGCCGTCCCTCCGGATCATAATAGGTGGTCATGCGCCCGGCGGGCTTATGGTATTTCCACAGCTTTGTCGGGGCGGGGGGCTGTATCACCATACCGTCCACAGTGATGCCCTCGACCGAGGTGATCAGGGTTGCCGGGGTGGTGATAACCTCGTCATTTATCTTGACCATGCCGGCGGCGATCATGCGTTCTACGGCGCGGCGGGAGCCGACACCGGCCCGGGCCAGCATCTTGGCTATGCGTTCGCCCTTTCGGGGCTGTTCTATATCATCGGTCATCAGTGCAATTCTATTGTAATGGGCTAAATATGATGCAATACAAGAAATTATGACAATTTCCAATGATTATATGGCTATTGCCCTCGAAGAAGCCACTGCCGCCGCCGATCGGGGCGAGGTTCCGGTGGGGGCGGTTGTCGTTCACGGCCCGACGGGAAGGGTCATTGCCCGGGCTGGGAATCGGGTGGTTGAACATCGCGACCCGTCCGCTCACGCAGAGCTTCTGGCCATTCGGGCGGCCTGTGGAATACGGGACAGTGAACGCCTGCCGGACTGTGACCTCTATGTGACGCTGGAGCCATGCCCCATGTGCGCGCAGGTGATTTCTTTCGCCCGGATCAGGCGGCTGTATTTTGCCGCCTATGATGAAAAAGGCGGCGGGGTGGACAACGGCCCGCGCATTTTCCATGCCACAAGCTGTCACCACAGGCCGGAAATATACGGCGGTATTGGTGAACGTGCGGCCTCTGATATGCTGAAAGATTTTTTCCGCAGCCGGCGTTAAAGCATTGACTGTTGGCTATTGCCGTATTTTTGGGTAAGATCAGGTTATGAATGACCTCACCATAAAAGCGCAAGAATGGATACAGACCTTATGGCAGTGGTTTGATGACACCCTCCTGTCCTATCAGACATTGGCCCAGCTGGGGATTATTGTTCTCTTGTGGGGGCTTAGCCTTGGTGTGGTACGGTTACTCCGGTTTCTAATCCCGCACCCGCTTGCAAAATCCGAGCTTTATCAACGGCTGCGGCCCTATCTTTCGCCCCTGTATGATTTAAGCCTGTGGGCTATTCTGATCCTGATGGTTAAAACCGTGGCCGATCAGCAGGCCATCCCCACCTATGCCTTTAATATTGCCGCCAGTCTTATCTTGGCGTGGATCGTTATTCGGCTGGCCACGGATTTGATTGAAAGCCGGGAAATTGCCCGCCTGATCCGGTCCTTTGCCTGGGTGATTGCGGCGTTGAATATTGTTGGTTGGCTGATGCCACTGATTCATTTTCTGGAGGGAATAACCTTCTCTCTGGGGCAGGGAGAGGTCAGTATTTTCGGGGTTTTAACCGGTATCCTGACCATGCTTGTTCTGGTTTGGCTGGCCTTGGTGGTCACCGGGTTGCTGGAGAATTGGCTGCGCAGGGTTCCGGCGGTTAATCCGTCGGCGCGGGTGCTATTGTCCAAGATTGCTCGTATTGTTCTGATTTCATCGGCCTTTTTGTTCGCCGTATCCAGTGTGGGCATTGACCTGACGGTCTTTGCGGTCTTTGGCGGGGCCATTGGTGTGGGGCTTGGCTTTGGCCTGCAAAAGGTGGTGTCCAATTTCGTCAGCGGCGTCATCCTGCTTATGGACCGATCCATCAAGCCGGGGGATGTGGTCGAAATCTCTGGCACCTACGGCAGGATAAACAAGCTGGCGGGCCGTTATACATCGGTCATATCCCGCGATGGGCGCGAGCATCTGATTCCCAATGAGGATATGGTGACCCAGACCGTTATCAACTGGACCTTTTCCCACCGTATGGTGCGCCGCCATCTGCCGGTGGGTATCTCCTATAAAAGCGATGTTGACCTTGCCATAGCCCTGATGATTGAGGCCGCGGACGAAGTGCCGCGCATCCTGACAGATCCGGCTCCGCGCGTGTTGATCAAGGGGTTCGGCGACAGCGCCATAAATCTGGAACTGCGCATGTGGATACGGGATGCCAAGAACGGAGTTTCAAATGTGGCCAGTGAGGTCAATTATAAGATATGGCAGAAATTCAATGAAAATGGCGTTGAATTCCCTTATCCCCAGCGGGATATTCATATTGTCTCAGAGCCGAAATCTTAACGTTTACGTATTTCTGAAAAGACTTTCTGAATGAAAAGCCGCAGGTTGCTCAGGTTATGTTCGGCATCTTCAAAATAATCTTCCATATGGTCGATCTCATGATGTTGCCGGTCAAGTTTGCGTTGTTTCAGCTCCGCTTTGAGCTGATCCAGAACATCCTGGGTTTCGTTGATCAGTTTTTTCAGTTTCTTTTCAGACAGGGATGATAAATCGTCACTTTCCATTAAAACCTCCATCATGCCATAAGTTGATATAAAAAGACCATCAGGCCCGGAATTACAAAGAATACCCCGATCATATAGAGCAGGGCATATACTTTTTTCTCAGACGCGACACGGGCCATCCACAACGCCCCGCGCAGGGGTATTTTGCGCAGGAATTTGATGCTGTAGATCAGGGCTACTGCCGTAGTATTATATATAAAATGCACCAGTGCAATCTGAAGCGCGAGGACAGCTGCCGGGCCGGAAATGGCCGTTGCCGCCAGAAGCGCCGTGATAGTGGTGCCAATATTTGCGCCCAAGGTGAAGGGATAAATTTGTTTCAGTTTGAATATCCCGGCCCCGGCCAGCGGCACCATCAAACTGGTGGTTGTGGACGAAGACTGCACCAAGACTGTGACAATGGTGCCGGACGTGATGCCTGAAATGGGCCCCCGGCCAATGGAGGCATGCATGATGGCTTTTGCCCGGCCCACCATCAGTTTTTTCAACAGCTTGCCGATGAAAATAATGGCAAAGAATATGACAAAAATACCGAACACAATCAGGATGACATGGGCACCCGGTTGTGAAATAAACTCGGCCAGATTCTTGAATTCCTCGATGACCGGCTTGGTCATGGGCTTGATGAAATTCAGCCCCTTGACGCTTAAATTCTCGCCGCCGACCAGATGGGCAGCAAAGAAGCCTGCGATCTTTTGTAAGGGGTGAAAAATAATTTCAATGGGCAGGAAGATGGCAACGGCCATCACATTGAAAAAATCATGAACCGTGGCGGCGGCAAAGGCGCGGCGGAATTCTTTTTTCTTGCCAATATGGCCCAGGCTGACAATGGTATTGGTGATGGTGGTGCCGATATTGGCCCCCATGACCATGGGGACGGCCATTTCAACGGGCAACCCCCCGGCGACCAATCCAACAATGATAGAGGTCACGGTGGAGGAAGATTGTATCATGGCGGTGGCAATCACGCCGACGATAAGTCCCATAAACGGGTTGGTGGCAAAGGCGAACAGCTCCATCGCCTGCCCCTTTGTCGCGCCCTTGAAGCCGCTTCCGATCATGCCGACGGCGGTAATCAGCATATAAATCAGGAACAGAACCAGCAGCCATTGTATAATACGCACAGCCGTATTGCTGTTTGTTGTCGAAGCTGAAATATTGGTCATTTTATCCTACCCGGAATCTTTTATTTTTTATCAGTCAGCATAATTTCATCATTGTCATGAAATTGCAACAAAACTATCACATTTAGATTCAGGCATTATTCGCCCTCCCGTGCCACAGCGCGCCAGCCTATATCCCGGCGACAGAAACCTTCCGGCCAGTCAATGCGGTCAACCGCTGAATAGGCCCGGTCCTTGGCCTCGGCGACCCCATTGCCCATGGCGGTCACATTCAAAACCCGGCCCCCAACGGCATAAATTTTGCTAGCATTTTTTTTGGTCCCCGCATGAAAAATCATTATATTTTCATCCTGAGCGGCTTGATCCAGATTCCGAATCTCTGTGTTTTTGTCATAGCTGCCGGGATAGCCCTTTGCCGCCATAACCACTGTCAGGGCGGCCTTGTCATGCCAGTCCATTTCGACTTTGTCCACCCCGCCCTTGGCACAGGCGATCAGGGCGGGCACGATGTCGGATTTCATGCGCATCATCAAAACCTGACATTCCGGGTCGCCAAAACGCACATTATATTCGATCAGCTCCGGCCCCTTGTCTGTGATCATCAGCCCGGCGAAAAATATGCCCTTGAAAGGATGGCCATCGGCCTTCATCCCGCGCATGGTGGGCAGGATAATTTCCTCAATGGTGCGGCTTGTCATTTCATCTGTCATAACCGGCGCCGGGCTATAGGCCCCCATGCCGCCCGTGTTGGGGCCGACATCGCCTTCGCCAACCTGTTTATGGTCTTGTGCCGTGGCAAGAGGCAGGATCGTCTCTCCGTCGCACAGGGCAAAGAAGCTGGCTTCCTCTCCGGTCAGAAATTCTTCAACCACCAATTCCGCGCCGGCGTCCCCGAACTGGCCGCCCAGAATATCCTCAATGGCGCTATGGGCCTCGGCCATGGTTTCGGCAATGATCACGCCCTTGCCTGCGGCCAGGCCGTCCGCCTTGATAACAATGGGCGCGCCCATTTTATTGGCGAAATCCCGGGCCTTTGCGGCATCGCTAAAGCGGCCATAGGCGGCGGTGGGAATATTATATTTGGCGCAGAGGTCTTTGGTAAAGCCCTTGGAGCCTTCCAACTGCGCAGCGGCGGCGGTGGGGCCAAAGGCGGTAATATTTTCGGCCTCCAGACGGTCCACAAGCCCGTCCACCAGCGGGCCTTCGGGGCCGACCACTACAAGGCCGATATTTTCTGTGATACAGAAATCAACCACTGCATCATGGTCCGATGAATTGAGGGTAGTGCAGGTGGCCAGATCTCCGATGCCCCCATTGCCCGGCGCAACAAAAATACGGTCCGCCAGCGGACTTTGGGCTATTTTCCAGACAAGCGCATGTTCACGTCCGCCCCCACCAATCACCAGAATATTCATCGTCATTAATCCTTTGAAATTTGTCGGCTTCCTTGTAGCATAGGAACTTATGGAAACAAATAAAAACCACCATGATAATACGCCGGAATATAGCGTTACAGAATTGAGCATGGCCCTGAAACGCACGGTGGAGGACACGTACGGTTATGTGCGCCTGCGCGGGGAGGTTTCTGGCCTGAAACGGGCGGCGTCCGGCCATGTCTATCTGACCCTGAAGGATGACAAGGCGGTGCTGGACGGCATCATGTGGAAGGGGGTCGCGGGCAGGCTCAGTTTCCAGCCGGAGGATGGGCTTGAGGTTATCTGTACCGGAAAATTGACCACCTATCCGGGCCGGTCCAAATATCAGATCGTGATTGAGCGCATGGAGGTGGCCGGGGCCGGGGCGCTCATGGCTTTGCTGGAGGAACGCAAGAAAAAACTGGCCGCAGAGGGTCTATTTGAGGCGAGCCGAAAAAAAGCCATTCCCTATCTGCCACAGGTGATTGGCGTCATAACGTCACCCACAGGGGCGGTGATTCGGGACATATTGCATCGTCTGTCCGACCGTTTTCCGCGCCGGGTGCTGGTCTGGCCGGTATTGGTACAGGGGGACGGGGCCGCCGAGCAGATCGCCGGGGCCATTCGGGGCTTTAATGCGTTGGACGGAAGCGGCGACCTGCCAAGGCCCGATCTGTTGATCGTGGCCCGGGGCGGCGGCAGTCTGGAAGACCTGTGGTCTTTTAATGAGGAAGCGGTCATCCGCGCCGTGGCCGACAGTGATATTCCGCTGATTTCCGCCGTCGGCCATGAAACGGACACCACTTTGATTGATTATGCCTCTGATCTGCGCGCGCCGACCCCAACGGCGGCGGCGGAACAGGCGGTGCCTGTGCGTGCCGACCTGATCTATACGGTGCAGGATTTGGACAGTCGCCTGAATCTGTCTTTGCGGCGTCTTTTGGCCGATAAGGCCCAACGGTTGGAGGGGCTGGGCCGGGGCCTGCCGAAACCATCGGATATTCTGGCGCTGAGTCGTCAACGGCTTGACGATGTATCGGAACGGCTGCCCCGGGCATTGATGTTGCTGGCCGAACGGCGTCAGATGACGCTGGACGGGGTCAGCCGCATGCTGCGGCCTGATATATTGCGGCGGGATATTGCGCGGGGCCGGGAAAACAGCCAACAGATTTCGGCCCGTATGGACCGGGCTATGGGCCAGAATTTACGCCGCCAATCCGACAGATTTCAGGCGGTCAGCCGCCTGTTTGACAGCCTGAATTACAAGCGGGTTCTGGACCGGGGCTTTGCGGTGGTGCGTGATGGCAAGGGCCGGGCGGTCACATTGGCGGCGGGGATTTCATCCGGCGACGGGCTGGATATGGAATTTAGCGACGGCCATGTGTCGGCGGTGGCCACCGGCGGTGCGCTCAAGAAAAAACCACGCTCCAAAAGCAAAGATGATCGTCAGGGGAGTCTGTTATGAAATTGATTGCTTGTTTGATTTTTGGCCTGTTGATGACCCTGCCTGCACAGGCCGGAAATCGCCTTGACCTGCCGGATCAGGTGACGCAGGGCGGTTTTTACGTGGGCAAGGTCACGCCGGGCAGTGCCCTGTGGCTGGGCAAGACAAAGCTGAAACTGACACCGGAGGGCTATTTTGCCTTTGGGGTAAACTGGCAACAGGAGGGTATGATTAAATTCCGCCTTGTGGATTCTGCGGGCGCGGAATATCCCCAGCGATTACAGGTGATCAAACAAAAATATGATGTCCAGCATATCAATGGCCTGCCCAAAAAGATGGTCACGCCGCCCAAAGAGGTGCTGGCCAGAATCGCAGCGGATTCGGCGCGGGTGAAAAAGGCCCGGACTACGAATAGCCCCCGGCAGGATTTTCGGGGCCATTTTATCTGGCCGGTGCGGGGGCGGATCAGCGGTAATTTCGGCAATCACCGCATCCTGAATGGTAAGCCTAAAAGTCCCCACACGGGCATGGATATTGCGGCCCCTAAAGGCACCCCGGTCAAGGCCCCGCTTGGCGGCGTTGTGACTATGGTCTCGGACCTTTATTATACGGGAAATACGGTGATCATTGACCACGGATACGGGGTCAGCACCGTCTTTGCCCATCTGGACAAGGCTATGGTGCGCATGGGTCAGCGTCTGACACAGGGGGACCAGATCGGCACCGTCGGCGCCACTGGCCGCGCCACCGGCCCCCATCTCCATTGGGGTCTCAACTGGTACAAAGAACGCCTCAACCCGGCCCTTGTGTTGGGAGAGTAGGGATAATGAATTGAAAAGGGATAAAATCATGAGAATATTGTTAGTAATATTATTTTGTATAGGAAATATCCAAATATCCAATGCTGAGGAACCAGCGTTTGAAGAGGTAATAGTAACAGGGTTGAGGATAACAGATTTCTTTGATGAAGAGGA
>JAADFR010000111.1 GCA_013152755.1 Alphaproteobacteria bacterium | reverse complement strand
ACGTCATTTTCGATGGCTTCGCGCGCGGCCTCTGCCGGGGTCTGGAACAAAGGCCCCACATCCACGTCAAAGCCAATATCGGCAAAGGCAGTGGCGATGACTTTTGCCCCCCGATCATGGCCATCCTGTCCCATTTTGACCACCAGCATACGCGGGCGGCGGCCATGACTTTCAGCAAATTTTTCAATGTCTTTCTGAATCTTCTCAAACCCCTTGTCGCCTTTGTAGGCCGAGCCATAAACGCCGGAAATTGATTTCACCTCGGCCCGGTGGCGGTTGAATATCTTTTCCATAGCGTCAGAAATTTCTCCGAGTGTCGCCCGCGCCCGCGCCGCATCCACGGCCTTGTCCAGCAGATTTTCATCCCCCGCAGCGGCCTTTGTCAAGGCATCAAGTGCCGCCTGACATTTATCCGCATCCCGCGTGGCTTTCACATTTGTAAGCCGGGCAATCTGTGCCTCACGCACCGCATCATTATCCACATTCAGAATATCAATATCATCCTCTTTGTCCAGACGGTATTTATTGACCCCGACCACCACCTCATCACCCCGGTCTATGCCAGCCTGTTTCAGGGCGGCGGCTTCCTCGATCTTCATCTTGGGCATACCGGTTTCAACGGCCTTTGTCATGCCGCCCATATCCTCGACCTCGGCAATCAACTTCCAGGCCTCCTGCACCAATTCATTAGTCAGATGCTCCACATAATATGACCCGCCGAGGGGATCAACCACATGGCACATGCCGGTTTCCTCCTGCAAGACAATCTGCGTATTGCGAGCGATACGGGCAGAAAAATCGGTGGGCAGGGCGATGGCTTCATCCAGCGCATTGGTGTGCAGTGACTGTGTCCCGCCCAGCATTGACGCCATGGCTTCAACGGTGGTACGGATCACGTTATTGTAGGGGTCTTTTTCGGTCAGCGACACGCCGGACGTCTGACAATGGGTGCGCAGCATCATGCTTTTCGGGTTTTTGGCCCCAAAATTCTCCATGATCTGAGCCCAGATAGTGCGGGCGGCGCGCAGTTTGGCCACCTCCATGAAAAAATTCATGCCCGTGGCAAAGAAAAAGCTTAAGCGCGGGGCAAAGACATCAATATCAAGACCTTTTTTCAAGGCGGCCCGGACATATTCCATACCATCGGCCAGGGTAAAGGCCAGTTCCTGCAACTGGGTCGCGCCCGCTTCCTGCATATGATAGCCGGAGATGGAAATGCTGTTGAATTTCGGCATCTCACGGGATGTATATTCGATAATGTCACCGATAATCCGCATGCTCGGCTCCGGCGGATAGATATAAGTATTGCGGACCATAAATTCCTTCAGAATGTCATTCTGAATGGTGCCGCCAAGCGCATCCCGGCTGACACCCTGTTCCTCGGCGGCAACAATATAAAAGGCAAGGCACGGCAGAACCGCGCCGTTCATGGTCATGCTAACCGACATCTGGTCCAGCGGAATCTGATCAAAGAGGATTTTCATATCCTCCACACTGTCGATGGCTACGCCTGCCTTGCCCACGTCCCCCTGCACCCGTGGATGGTCGCTGTCATAGCCCCGGTGGGTGGCCAGATCAAAGGCCACGCTCAGACCCTTTTGCCCGGCGGCAAGGTTCCGGCGGTAAAAGGCATTTGATTCCTCGGCTGTGGAAAAACCGGCATATTGACGAATAGTCCAGGGCCGACCCGCATACATGCTGCCGCGGACGCCGCGTGTGAAGGGGAAAAAACCCGGCAGGTTATCCATATGGGGAATGTTCGCCGTATCTTCAGCGGTATAAAGCGGTTTGACCGTAATTCCTTCCGGCGTGTTCCAGTCCAGATCCTTTAGCGATCTGCCGCGCAATTCCTTGCCCACAAGTGACTGCCAATCGGTGATACTTTTCCGCGTGTTTTTGGTCATTAAAATTACCCGTCTTAGCCATTTACTTAAGAAATCTTGTGCGGCGCAGTATGCACAAATGTTACCCATGAGTAAAGTTTTTAGTTTGATAAAGCCATATTCCTGTTGTCGCCCAAGGCGATACGTTATAGTCTGCCTACAACCATCTACATGAGAAAAATAACATGAAAAAAATCCTTTTGGCAATGGGCCTCAGCCTGATGTTATGTGTTGGTGCGCTGGCGGAAAGCACAACAGAGCGTTTTCAGAAAATTCTGGATGACCATTGGGCCACTTATTTAAGTGAATATCCGGCGTTCGCCGCCCGTCTGGGCCACCATGAATATAATGGAAGGCTCAGCCAGAATACGGCGCAGGCCCGGGAACGCCGCCGGAACTATAATGCTGAAATTCTGACCCGTCTAGCCGCAATCAACCCTGATGACCTGAAGGAAGCAGCACGGCTCAATTATGATGTTTTCCGGAGCGAACGGCTGATGGAACAGGAAAGTGCGCAATTTCCCGGCCACCTCTTTGCCGTCACCAATCGGGAGGGCTGGCATATGTCATTCGCCCAGATGCCGGGCAATATGTCGTTTCTGGAACAAGCGGATTATGAGAATTATCTAGGGCAGATGGCCGATTACCCGCGCTTTAACGATGAGAATATGGCCGTCCTGCAAGAGGCCGTGGATAAGGGCTATACTCAATATTGCCCCTCTATGGCGGGGTATGAAACGTCCATTTCCAGTCATGTTGTCACGGATGTGACCAAGAGCGTTTTCTATGCCCCCTTTCGCCAATTTCCCGGTAAAATATCACCGGATAAGCAAAAAGAGCTCATCACGCGCGGCGCGAAACTGATTAAAGACAAGGTCATTCCGGCCTATAAAAAATTCTATGACTTCTATCAGACGGTCTATGCGCCGGCCTGTCGCAAGACGGTTGGTATTGCCAGCCTGAAGGGCGGTAAAGACTATTACGCCCATCTGATCCGCTATTTCACCACCACCAACATGACGCCCGATGAAATCCATCAAAAGGGTTTGAGCGAGGTCAAACGCCTGCGCGGGGAAATGGCCAAAATTATCAAGAAGGTTGGTTTTAAGGGTAGCTTCAAAGAGTTTATCACTTTCCTGCGCACCGACCCGCGTTTTTACGCCAATGATCCACAGGACTTGATGGAAAAGGCGGCCCTGATTGCCAAGCGCATGGATGGGCAACTGCCAAAGCTCTTTGGTTTCCTGCCCCGCAATCCTTACGGGTTAAAGGAAATTCCGGCTGATATTGCCGAAAAAACCACCACCGCCTATTACATGCCATCCGGCGGCAATGGCAAGACGGCGGGCAATTATTTCGTCAATACCTCCCTGCTGAAAACCCGGCCCCTTTATACCCAGGAAGCCTTGGGCTTTCATGAGGCGGTGCCGGGCCATCACTTGCAGATCGCTATCCAGAAAGAACTGGATATGCCCATGTTCCGGAAATATGCTGGCTTTACCGCCTTTGTAGAGGGCTGGGCGCTTTATAGTGAACGGCTGGGGCTGGAGGTCGGCTTTTACACCGATCCTTATAGTGATTTTGGCCGCCTGACCTATGAAATGTGGCGGGCCTGCCGGCTTGTGGTCGATACGGGGATGCATACTAAAGGCTGGTCCCGGCAAAGAGCCATTGATTATATGGTGGCGAATACTTCGCTCAGCATCCATAATATCACCACCGAAGTAGACCGTTATATCACTTGGCCGGGGCAGGCGCTGGCCTATAAAATCGGCGAGTTGCGCATCACGGCCCTGCGGGAAAGGGCGCAGCGGGACTTAGGTGATAAATTTGACCTGAGGGCCTTTCATGATACGGTGCTGGGCAATGGCGCCCTGCCCATCGCCATTCTGGAAAAAATCGTCACGGATTGGATACACACCCAAAAATGATAAAAAATATATTTCTGAGCCTGTTTCTCTCCCTGATGATCGGCCCCTATGCATGGGCCAACAACAGTGATGATTTCCAGAAAATCCTGACCGACCACTGGGCGCGGGCCACAAAAGAAAAAGTTTTTTTCCGCACTGACCCCGATGGCTTTCGCATGAATGGCACTCTGCCGGAATTAAGCAAAGCCGCCCGGGACCGCCGCGCCGCCTTCAACGATAAAATCCTGAAACGCCTGAGCCATATCACGGAAAATGAGCTAAACCGAAAAGATCAGATCAGCTATAAAATTTTCAAATTCGAACGGCAGACCGAGGCCGAGAGCTATCGCCAACCCGGCCATTTATTCCCCATCACAAAATTATTT
>JAADFR010000110.1 GCA_013152755.1 Alphaproteobacteria bacterium | reverse complement strand
ATTTATTTACTGCGCCCGGTCATTTTTTCCACACTGCGCAGGGTGCCAAGACCAAGGAGCGCCAGAACCAGCTCCATCATATTATCGGTCACAATTTCCGGCGGCGTGATCGCCAGACCGCGCACCGCCACCAGCCACAGGAACAGGGGATGCAGGATAAAGGCCCACAAAAACCCAAGTCCGCAGACCCAGCCAATGAACGGCCGCCATCCTGCCACGAACAGCGACCGGTGGCTGGCCTCAATCCGGTTGATCCGCCTGTAAAACCTGTGGCTGCTGGCGGAGCTTTTCCATCAATAATGCCGCCTGCGCGCGCTCATCATCGCTGGTGAACAGCTGATCCACCACATTGCCGACGGCAGACACCGCATCAATGGCCGGCCCGCCAAATATTTTTGAAAAAATACCCATATTAAAATTCCCTGTAAGTGATGCCGTCAAAGATCAGGCTTTGCTGTCGATTAGCTCCCGCCCGGTAAGAACAATGAACCCAGCCACTGGCGGGCTCATCAGGGCGGTAAAATTCCAGAATAAGCTGGTCAAAGACAAGATTATCCCTGATCCAGTTGGCGAGCAGGCGGTTCGGAATGGCGGCCAGCTCAAAATCCACCGCCTCTCCCGTGATATGCTGAGAGCTGTCTTTTGAGCCGAGCAGGCGATTTACCGCCAGACTGCGAAACCCGCTGGACGGCCGAAAAGCCCGGGCGAAATGCACCCGTACAGGCTCCAGTATATGACGGGCCAGCCGAGTCAGATTGGTGACCGCCCCCGCCTCCGGCTGGTTTGGCAAACCGTGACGCAGGGCAAGGCTGCTATGGGTTAATTCATCGAGGGTAAAATGCGGGGACAATTGTTTCTGCTGCATAGTCCTATTTATCCCTATTAATAGGACGTGACACGTTACTGTAAAGGTCCAAGGCGGCCTGCAGGGTGACTTTGGCCCAGCCTTTGCGCTTGCCCCTCTTGCGGTCCACGGCGCTGAGCGACAGCTCATCAATGATAACATCCAGCACCGGCCCGAGCGGCAGGCCCGCCGGCATCATCTGTTCCGCCCAGGCGCAATAGTGATCCTTCAGCCGGATTTCATAATCGCTTTCCATTTCCCCCTCTGACCGGCTGGTCTGCACAACCACATCCGTATAGCGGGACAGGCGCATCTGAGTGCCGTCCGTGATGATCTGCACGGTCCGCCGGATACGCCGAAAGGCCCATATTTGCTGGTCATTCAGGATATTTTGTTTTTTAAAACGGATCAGGGGATCGGCGGTTAATTTGGCCAGCGTTTCCGCCGTTGGTCCCTCATATACCCGTTCCATAGGGATGGAATTTTGTCTGACCCCCTTGATAATATCCAGCTTCCTTCGCCGCAATTCCCGGCGGCCCTTTCGGCGGGCGAGACGGGTTTTTTTAAAAGACCTTGCCTGTCCCGCTACCATTCCATTTCCCATATGACCGTCCGAATTCTCACTTTCCAGTTCAAACATATTCATGTCCCCGTGTAAAAAATATCATTGCCGATTCGCCGTTCCTATAATAGGGATAAATAAGAACAAATCAAGAACATTTGGGGTATGGGCCATAATTTTTACGCCCCAGAGTTGCGTTTCCAGCGAAACTACTAAAAAACACGTCTTGACCTTTTCCCGACAAACCGGGACAATCACGACCTATAATAATCAAGCGGGAGACGAAGAATGGGTGTTTTATCCTATGCGGGCGGATTGGGGTTAATTACGCTCACGGTTTATATCATGGTCATTGGCCGCGACCTGCTTGTGCCCTTTATGATCAGCATTGTAATCTGGTATCTGATCAACATCCTGTCGGATTATTATCACAAAATTACCATTGGCAAATGGCAAATTCCACGGGTTGTCAGTTATGTGGCGTCCCTGCTGACCATTGCACTGATCCTCAATTTCCTGATCGGCATGATCAGCAGCAATATCATAGAGGTTCGGGATGCCGCCCCGCTCTATCAGGAAAATTTCATCAAACTGACCGCCCGCATATTCAATCTGCTCGGCATTGAAAAAGAGCCTAATTTCGCCCAAGTGATCCATCAGATAAACCTGACCCCCTTTATCACCAATCTGGCCGGCACGCTGGCGGCGCTCATCGGCAGTGCCAGCCTGATCCTGATCTATGTCCTGTTTATCATGCTGGAACAAAAATATTTCAAGGTCAAGCTGTCCCATCTGCTCAATGGATCCAGCCACCGGGAAACCGTCTTTATGATCATTGAGCAGATCTCAACGGACGTTAAAACCTATATCGGGGTCAAGACCTTTGTCAGCGCCCTGACCGGCGGGGCCTGTTATCTGGTGCTGGTCACGGTCGGCGTTAATAATGCCAGCTTCTGGGCCTTTTTCATCTTCCTGCTGAATTTCATTCCAACGGTGGGGTCCATGCTGGCAGTTCTATTCCCCAGCCTGCTCAGTCTTGTGCAGTTTGACACCTTCACCCCATTCTTTATCGTGATCACCTCCCTGATCACCATACAGCTGCTCATCGGCAATATTCTGGAACCAAAACTGATGGGCAACAGCCTTAACCTCAGCCCGCTGGTGGTGATGCTGTCCCTGTCCCTGTGGGGCAGTATATGGGGCATTGCGGGCATGTTTCTAAGCGTGCCCTTCACCGTGATCCTGATGATTGTCTTTTCCCAGTTCCCCAAAACAAAGCCCATCGCCATCCTGTTATCTCAAGACGGTAATATCCGGCCCCGGGACAGTGTTATGCTGGAGGACTAGGTCTCTTTCTGACTGGTGCCAATTATTTTGTAATTGCCTTCATAGTCAACAGCCACGCCATACTCCGGATCCTCAATCACTGAAACCTCAACCGTTTGACGGGCCTTGTCCAGCAGACGCCGGCAATCAGCGCTTAAGTGACGCAGGTGGAGCCGCTTGCCCTCTGCCTCATATTTTACCGCCAGCGCGTCAATGGCCTCAAGCCCCGAATGATCCAAAACCCGGGAGTCCAGAAAATCCACGATCACATCATCCGGGTCGCCCTTGGGGTCAAAAAGTTCGAAAAAGCTGGCCACCGAGCCAAAAAACAACGGTCCGAATATGCGGTAAACCTTTGAGCCGTTTTCGTCTATTTCCTGGCTCGCATGAGTATGTTTGGCCGTTTCCCAGGCAAAGACCAGTGCCGAGATAATCACCCCGGCCACCACCGCCATGGCCAAATCATACGCCACCGTAATGGCGGTGACAAAAATAATCACAAAAATATCATGGCGCGGAATGGTGCCTATCAGTTTCAAACTGTTCCAGGCAAAGGTGCCTATCACCACCATGAACATCACCCCGATCAGGGCCGCCAGTGGTATCTGCTCAATCAGGCCCGAAGCAAACAAGATAAAACCCAGCAGGCTGAGCGCCGCGACAATGCCGCTGAGCCGGGTTCGCCCGCCCGATTTCACATTGATCATGCTCTGGCCGATCATGGCGCAGCCACCCATGCCGCCAAAAAACCCGGTCACCAGATTGGCCGCCCCTTGCGCCGCACATTCCCGGCTGGCCCCGCCGTGAGTGTCGGTCATGTCACTGACCAGATTGAGCGTCAGCAAAGATTCGATCAGCCCCACCGCCGCCAGAATGAAGGCATAGGGCAGGATGATCATAAAGCTGTCCCATGTGAGGGGCATTTCCGGCACATGAAATTCCGGCAGACCGCCCGCGATAGAGGCCAGGTCCCCGACCCGCGGGCTATCCAGACCAAGGCCGATCACAAGCAATGTCACCACCACAATGGCCATCAACGGCCCCGGTACGGCCTTGGTAATTCTGGGCATAAAATGAATGATCAGCATGGTTAGCACCACCAGCCCCAGCATCAAATAAAGGGGCACCCCGGTGAGCCATGCGCCTGTGTTATCCTTGAATTGTCCCAGCTGGGCCAGAAAAATCACAATGGCCAGACCATTGACAAAGCCCAGCATCACCGGATGAGGCACCATGCGGATAAATTTACCCAGATGGGTAATCCCGGCGATGATCTGAATGATCCCCATCAGCACCACGGTTGCAAACAGATATTCGACCCCATGATTAACCACAAGGCTAACCATGACAACAGCCAGCGCCCCGGTGGCCCCGGAAATCATGCCGGGCCGCCCACCAAAAAAAGCGGTAATCAGTCCGACGATAAAGGCGGCATAAAGCCCGACCAGCGGATTAACATGGGCGACAAAGGCAAAGGCCACCGCCTCCGGCACCAAGGCCAGCGCCACGGTCAGACCGGAAAAACTTTCGGTTTTAATGCGCCCAAGGGACGTTAGGCCGAATTCCTGTCGCCAGCCACTGCCCCGCGCCGTCTTTGCCCGTTCCGTCATGTGATCACCCTGATTTCTGAATTATTTATGTTGTGCCCGCTGATATAGTATGAACTGCTTTTATGCAAGAGCAATCATATCCCCCGCCGCTGCACCCACAGACGAACCCCGTAATAAACCCCTGTGCCCAGCAGACCGCTATAAAGGCATAATTTATGCAGGGCCTGAACCGAAATCAGGCCATGAAAAGCATTAAACAGTGTGAAGGGATAAAAAGGTTCCACATCCGTATGCATAATTCCGTCCAGGATCACATGGCTGAAACTACCAATAAACGCACTGGATATGGCAACAACCCATATAATTGTGGCCTCGCCAGAGGTCCCAATCTGCAATAATTTCAGACCAAATTCGGACAGATATTTCCCGGTAACGCCGGAAAATACCGCGATCAGGCTGGCCCCGATAAACGTATGGGTAAAGCCATGTAAATGACCACTTCCGGTGATCATGACAATCAAAGGCTGAACATCCATCACAATTTGCGTCCAGCCAAACACCATAAGGCTGAAACTGCCCTGCAACACGGCCTTGACCAGTAATCCCGGCCCCATATGAAACGGTGTGAATGGCATAAAGTTTATTTATTGACCAATATGTTTTTTAAGAAATTTTTCCATCGCAGATAGTTTTGTAATTCGTGAGGCTTCCGTATCCAGAGTATGGCCCCCGTCTTCCATAACGACAAATGTTACATCTTTTTTCAATTTTTTAAGTTTTTTCACCATCTTTTCTGCCTGACGGAAACGCACACGAAAATCATCCTTGGCATGAATGATCAACAACGGCGCATTTATTTCATCCGCTCTGTGATAGGGTGAAACTTCTTTTGGCTTTTTTCCTTGCAAACCCATAGTTTTGGTTCGGGGCTTTCCACCAATAAATTTTTTGTCAAATCTAATCATACTCGGAATATTCAGTACCGCACTGACACTGATACCGCATTTGAATAAATCCGGTGTTT
>JAADFR010000109.1 GCA_013152755.1 Alphaproteobacteria bacterium | reverse complement strand
CAGGCCAAGCGTTATGGTGCGATATATAGCCGTTCAACGCCCAAGCAAATTGAATATTGGGCGCATATAGGTAAAATCGCCGAAGAAAATCCGGAATTATCATATAACTTTATCAAAGATATTCTTTTGGCGAAGGCCGAGCTTGCCGATAAGCTGGTTACGCCATATGAATTTGGTTAAAAATTGTGAATATTGTTCAAACATCGACTTTTGGTAAAGCCGTTAAAAAGCTCCATAAAAATCAAAAAAAAGATTTGGATGAGGCTGTCAGAGCTGTCGTCGGAAATCCCAGTATCGGCAATCCAAAGGTTGGGGACTTATCCGGTATTTCTGTTTACAAATTCAAGATGGTAAAACAGTTAACGCTTCTTGCTTATAAATATGAAGATCAGACAATTACATTGACGCTACTTGCTTTGGGAACACACGAGAATTTTTATCGTGATCTTAAAAACACACCGTAACAGCGTCTTTTCTACAATGGATTTGCTTCGTAAGAATGGAGAACATCCGAAAACAAAGATGAGGACAAGTGCATAAAATGCTCATTGGGGCAGGAAACATGTATCTTCTGTTTAAACTGTCTTGAGGTCGGATGATCCTCTACGGCATATTATTAATCGGCTGGGTTAATAAGATCAGGGGGATTAATTTTATGCTAAGGAACAGGACCACAAATATGACCTATGATTCAGAAAATATCTTTGCGAAAATTCTGCGGGGGGAAATTCCTTGTGATAAGGTTTATGAGGATGCGCATGCGCTGGCCTTTCATGATATTAACCCCCAGGCGCCGGTCCATATTCTTGTCATTCCAAAAGGCGCGTATGTGAGTATGGCCGACTTTACCGCATCGGCTCCGGCGGATCTGATTGCCGGGTTTTTCCGGGCGGTGGGGCAGGTGGCGCGGGAGGCGGAGCTAGAGGATGCGGGCTACCGTATTTTGGCCAATGCGGGCGCGGACGCCCATCAGGAAGTCCCCCATCTGCATATCCATATTTTTGGCGGCAAGCGGCTTGGGCCTATGCTGACCAGATAAATACGGCTGTAAATCAGAAAAAAGTAATATTAGTTGCATTTTTCCTTGACTCCACTCTTCCTCTTACCATATGAGAGCCAACTTATGGTTAATTTGGTAAAGCGGGTGCGGGGAGTCGCCCTCTTTTTTTGACAAGGAAAAAAGAAGATGTCGACTTCTACCTATGCGGTTCAATCGCAGCTTACCGCTGTGAACCAACCGCATGATATTCCCGTCCCTCTTTTGCGGGATTTATACGAATATTGGAATGGGAAGAAAGGTGATCGCAAGATGCCGTCCCGCCCCGATATATGTCCCACAGAGATCGTTGACCTGCTGCCCAAAATTATTCTGATTGACGTGGAGTATGAGCCACAACGCTTTCGCTTCAGGCTCGTTGGTACGGATGTGGTCAGCGTTATGGGGCAGGATGCAACGGGCAAATATCTGGATGATCTGTCATCCAACTCGGCTATGCACAGCCGCCTGTCATGGCTTACCCAGCATAAAACCACCTATTATGTGACATCACAACTGGATTGGTTAAACCGGAGTTTCCAAAAATATCATGTCCTCGGCTTGCCCCTTGGTGATGAGGCGGGCAAAGTAAACATGATCATGTATGGTATTGACCAATATTATGACACGGGTAAATAGCGGGCTTATTATTCCGCCTTTTTAGCCGTGCGCGCTTTATAGGCCCGGATGGCCAAATTCATTTGGTCGGCAACCTGTGTCTCAAGGGCATAGGCCGCATCAAAAAGCTGATCCCACTCAACGATTTGTCGTTCCGACGCCACGTCCCCCACGGCGGTTTTCTCTGTCGCGATACAATTCTGGAAGTTCTTAATGGCGGGTTGGAAATCATTTTTAATGGTTTTCAGGGCCGCGAGTATTTCAGCCTTGGGCGCGGTTTTGCCATTGGGGATGGCCGGGGCCAACGGGGGACGGCATTGGGTGCCCGCATTGGCAACGCCGCCGAGGGCTAGTGAAACAAAAATAAAAGTTATAAATACACGTATCAAAGACATCTTATCCTCACTCAAATAAATTTTGCCGATTTTCGCCGAGAAAGCTTTTCGGGTCAAGTTATAAATTATCGGCCAGATATTGTTTTAAATCCACATTTGGCCTAGCCCCCATATGGGTGATGATCTCGCTGGCCACCAAATTACCTATGCGGCCACAATTTTTGAGGTCTTCGCCCCGGCTATAGCCATGCAGGAAGCCGGCGGCAAACAGATCCCCGGCCCCGGTGGTATCCACCAGATCGCTGACCGGATAGCCATTGATGTCGATGATCTCATCGGCACTGACGATGGTGCATCCCTTGGCGCCGCGGGTGACGGCGGCTACTTCGCAATGTTGCTGGACCGCTTTCAGGGCCACCGAAATATCGCGGGTGTCATAAAGCATGAGCAATTCTTCCTCATTGGCAAACAGGATGTCGATCTCATGTTCGGCCAGATGGCGGAATTCCTGTTTGTGACGGTCAACGCAAAAGGAGTCCGACAGGGTGAGCGATGTCTTGCGCCCGGCATTATGGGCCAGCGTCATGGCCTTGCGAAAGGCGGCCTTGGCCTTTTCTGGGTCCCACAAATAGCCCTCCATATAGGTCACCGCAGAGGCCGCGACCATATCCGGGTCAATATCATCTTCGGTCAGATTGACACAGGCCCCGAGGTAGGTACACATGGTCCGTTCCGCATCGGGGCTGACCATGACCAGGCAGCGGGCCGTGGAGACGCCGCTATTGTCCTTTTCCGTGGTGAAGGCGATGCCGAGCGAGGCAATATCATGGGCAAAAACATGGCCCAGCTGGTCATCCTTGATTTTCCCAATATAGGCCGCATTGCTGCCCAGAGAGGCCAGCCCGGCAATGGTATTGGCGGCGGAACCACCGGAACATTCAATGGCGGTGCCCAGCTGATCATACAGCTTGTCAGAGGTTTCTTCATCCACCAATTGCATACTGCCGCGCGGGATTTTATGGGCGGCGAGAAAATCATCCTCCACATTAACCAATATATCAACGATGGCATTACCAATGCCCAGAACATCAAATTTATGTGTCATATTCATCCTTAAAATTTTTGCGAGGAGTATAGGTCTGCCCCGCCTTCTTGCAAGAGATAACGCAGAAAGATGAAAAGTTTCTTGCCTTTTGTCTCAAGAACACCATATTTCCTTGTAAGGGTAGTATGGGGAAGGATAAAGATATGAAAAATATAATAAGTGCGATGGACCGCACATTATCCCAGATTTTGGACCCGGCTTTCTTAAAGGTTTTTATTTGGGGCATTCTGACCACCATCGTGGCCATCATAGCCACATGGTTTCTGGCCAATTATCTTAAAAGTCAGATCGTTTTGACCCAGTTTGACTGGCAATGGGTCAATGACGCTTTCCAGTGGTTGCTGGATGTGGACTGGATTTTCAACATCATATTTTTCTTTCTGATGGGAATTTTCTTTCCGCCTATCGCGACCGTGTTCATGTCGCTCTATCTGGATGATGTGGTTGATGCGGTTGAGGATAAATATTATCCGGATCGCAAGGCGGGCAAGCGGCTCGGGGTTGGGCATCTGGCCTATCTGGCGGTGCGTCTGGCCTTTATGATTATATTCCTCAATATCATTGTTATTCCGCTGTATGTCTTCTTTTTCTGGGTGCCTTTTGTGCCGTTGGTTATCTTCTATACCCTGAACAGTTATTTGCTGGGCTGGGGCTATTATGAGATGGTAGCGGTGCGTCATCTGGGTATTAAGGAAGCGGGCCAGCACCGCAAATCTATCCGGGGACAGGTTTTGGGCGGCGGCTTTATCATAACCCTGCTGTATTCCTTTCCGGTGATTAATCTGACAGCCCCCATTTTGGGCGCGGCCATTCTGGCCCATCTGTTCCATTTGTCGCTTGCCCCCCTTGAGGGTGAGGGCTGATGCGGTTACTTTCCTTCCTCGCGGTAATATTTTTAAGTGGCTGCGCTACGCAACAGCCGCCTGTTGTTGAGGCACCGCCCCTGACCAAATCCATTGTGATGGAGGAAAAGGCGGTCATGGTGGACCCGGTGGTTGAGGTGGCTCCGAAACCGCGTTTTGTCCTTGAGAATATTATGAATCTGGCCCCGGGAACACTGCGGAATATTCTGGGCAACCCATCACTGGAGCGCAAAGAAAAGGGCGTTCAGGTCTGGCTCTATACCAATGCGGAATGTGTGCTGAATCTCTATTTCTATCCCGATGACAATGGTGATTTCAGGCTGGATTATGTGGCGACGGAAGCCACAGACCCCACGGCGGAAAATCCCACTGTGTCGCCCAATGGCTGCCTTGACAGCCATGTGGTGCCGGAAGGCCCTATAGAGGGTCCAGCACCGTCTTCTTTGGATAGGAACATAGATCCTCAACCGGACAGGTCGGACAACTAGGCTTCCGGGCCTTGCAGATATAACGCCCATGCAGGATCAGCCAGTGATGGGCATGGCGGGCATATTCTTTGGGGATGACTTTTTCCAGCTTTAACTCAACCGCCAGCGGTGTCTTGCCCTTGGCCATTCCGGTTCGGTTGCCGACCCGGAACAGATGGGTATCCACGGCAATGGTCGGCTGACCAAAGGCGATATTCAGCACCACATTGGCGGTTTTCCGGCCCACCCCGGCCAGTTTTTCAAGGTCGGTGCGGTTCTCCGGCACCTGGCCCTCAAAATCATCCACCAGCATCTGCGCCGCCTTGATGATATTTTTGGCCTTGGTGTTATACAGCCCGATGGTCTTGATATAGCCTTTCAGCTTTTCTTCGCCGAGATCGAGCATTTGCCTCGGTGTGCTGACGATTTGAAACAGGGCCTTGGTAGCCTTGTTGACGCCTATATCTGTGGCTTGCGCCGACAGGGCCACAGCCACCAGCAGGGTATAGGAATTGGTGTAATCCAGCTCCCCCTTGGGTTCCGGGTCCCGTTCCTGCAAGCGGCGGAAAAATTCAGCTATATCTGCTTTCTTCATTCTTTGGGAAGCCCAAGAACATCGAACATGTCATATAGCCCGGCCTTCCGGCCCGTGGCCCACAGGGCGGCCTTGACCGCGCCCCGGGCGAAAATGGCCCGGTTACCCGCTTTATGGGTCAGTTCGATACGTTCATCGTCGGCGTTAAAGCTGACCGTATGTTCCCCGGCCACATTGCCGCCGCGCAAGACTGCAAAGCCGATGTCGCCCCGCTTGCGGGCGCCCGTGATGCCGTCCCGCCCCCGGTCAGCGACCTCTTTCAGGTCAACCCCGCGCCCCCGGGCGGCCTGTTGGCCAAGGCCGAGCGCCGTACCGGACGGCGCGTCCACTTTATGGCGGTGATGCATTTCCAGAATTTCAATATCAAAGTCTTCATCCAGCAGAGATGCCGCTTTTTGGGTCAGGTAAAACAGCAGATTTACCCCCAGTGAAAAGTTGGAGGCATAAACCACGGGGACGGTTTTTGCCGCGTCTCGCAAAGCATCTTCATCGGCCATTGTCATGCCGGTGGTGCCGGCAATATGGACCGTATTATGTTTAGTTGCAAAACCGCTGTGTAGAACCGTTGCTGTCGGGCAGGTGAAATCAATGACCACATCGGATGCTGTGAACAGGGCCTCCGCATCGCCGGTGATGTTCAGGTCCGTTTCAACCCCGGTTGCCGGATGGCGGATGGTCTGACCGATCAGGGGGCTGTCATGGCGTTCGGTGCCGCCGGACAGGCGCGCGCCGGCCTGATCCAGTACCGCCCCGATCAGGGTCTGTCCCATGCGTCCGCCGCACCCGACAATGCCGATTTTGATTTCAGTATGTTCTTCTGGCATCTTTTCCTCCATAATGGTCCTGACCCTACACAATCAGAAGCCATATGAAAAGAGCATAGGAGAATATAATGACCGAAAGACCGGGTAACTTTATTCATCAGGACGACATGGATTGGCGTGAGATGTCTCATGGGGACAAATATGAATTTAAGGGTAAATCTTTCACCATTCCTAGCGGTGCGTCCGAACTGGGGTGTGGCTTGTTTGTGCAGAAACCGGGAAAGAGAGCCTTTCCCCTGCATTATCACCTGGCCAATGAAGAAGCGATTTATGTATTGAAAGGTCAGGGCGTTGTGGTCTATCAGGACCGGGAGGTGCCAATCCGGGCCGGGGATTATGTTTCCTTTCCCGTAGGCGCGGAACATGCCCATCAAATCTGGAACAACAGTCAGGAAAATCTGGAATATCTGTGCCTGTCGACCATGAAGGAACCGGAAATCGCCATTTATCCTGAAACCGGCAAGGTCGGCATTTTTGCCGGCGTGGCCCCGGGACAGAATCCTGAAAAGATGACCTATTTTAAATTTTTCTATCCTGAGGACTGTGATTATTGGGACGGGGAGGAATAGGGCAGGCTATTCGTCGTTCTTTTTCATCTCGTCTTCTTCAAATAATGCGCGGTAGGAGGCCCCGTCAAGGTCGTCATACTGTCCGGACCGCATGGACCATAGAAAGGCCCCAAGCCCGAGCAGGCCAAGGAACAGCGCGATGGGGATCAGGAAAATAAGCATTTTCATGGCGTTATCCCTTGCAACATGATTTTTCCGGTTCTTGGCTTTCTTTGGGCATACAGCAGGCTTTGGTGTCTTCCACCACGACCACAGGCGCGCTGACGAATAATTTTATCAGATTAAGGCGCAGAGCGTTCAGGGTCACCACAATGGATGAGGATGACATGGCAATGGCGGCGATCAGCGGGGTTAGAAATCCGGCGGCGGCAAATGGCACTGCGATCATGTTATAAATGGCCGCCAGCGCAAAATTGGTGAAGACCAGCCTGCGACTGGACTTTGAAATTTGGTAAGCCCGGACAATAGAATCCAGCGTTTGGGACTGGAAAATAAAATCGGCGGCATTCTGGCTCACATCGGCGGCTGTGGAGGGGGAGATGGACACATAGGCGGCGGCCAGAGCCGGGGCATCATTCAGCCCGTCCCCAACCATCAATATTTTCCGGCCCTGCGCTTTTAAGTCTTCCAGACGGTCGATCTTGTCCTGTGGCTTGGCGGCCCCCATAAAATCGGTAATGCCCAATGTCCCGGCCACATCCGCAACCACATCAGGCCGGTCACCGGACAGGAGCAGAATGTCAAAGCCTTTTTTCTGAAACCAGCTAATCACCTGAACCGCATCCTTGCGCAAGCGGTCCTGAAAAGCAAAAAAGACCGGGGCGCGGTCGCCGACTTTTAACCATAGCTCGCTAAAACGGGTATTTTCCTGCATGTCTTTTGGCACATGACACCAGTCCCGATTGCCGAGCCGCACCTCTGTGCCGTCAAGGGTGGCTTTCAGGCCCATGCCCGGTTCTTCATGCAGCGGGCTGCCAATGGCGATGGTCGGGATATCCCGCTCATGACAGGCCACAATTAAGGCCCGGCACAGGGGATGGGTCGAGGTCTTGGCAAGACTTGCCGCCAGCTCCATATCTTTCGGGTCAAGGTCATTGCCATTGGCGATGCCCGGCTGGCCCAAGGTCAGGGTGCCGGTCTTGTCAAAGGCTATGGTGTCAATTTCCGCCAGTCTTTCAAGTCCGTCAGCCGCTTTGACCAGGATACCGTTTTTGAACAGGCGGCTGGAGGCGACGATCTGCACCACCGGAACCGCAAGGCCAAGGGCGCAGGGGCAGGTGATGATCAGAACCGCAATGGCCGTGATCAGGGCCGGTTGCCAGCCAACGGTGCTGAACACCATCCAGCCCACAAAGGTCAGAAGCGCCAGAAGATGTACGGCGGGCGCATAAATCTGTGCCGCCTTATCGGCGAGGCGGACATATTTCGCCCGGCCCTGTTCCGCCGTTTCCATCAGACCGATGATCTCATCCAGCAGGGTTTTGCCACTCAGCGCCGTGACGCGAATATCTATCGCCCCGCTGATATTCATGGTGCCGGTGAAAACCTTGTCCTCAACCTGTGCCTTGACGGGCAGGGTTTCCCCGGTCACAAGGCTGGTGTCCACTTCCGATATGCCGCGGATGATCACGCCGTCCACGGGGATGCGCTCGCCCGGCGCGACCCGCACGATCATATCGGTCTTGAGCATCTCAATGATACAGCTTTCCGTCTCACCGCTACCTGTGACAATGGTGGCCTTATTGGGCCGATAGCTCATCAGGTTATGGGCGGTGGAGCGTGCATGATTGCGCATCTTTCGGTCCAGAAAACGGCCAATGAGCAGGAAAAACAACAGCATGATCGCCGCGTCATAATAGGTATCCTGCGCATGGGAGATGGTTTGCAGGATGCTCATGCCAAGAGCCAATATCACCGCGAGGGAAATTGGTACATCCATATTCAGCCGCCGGGCTTTCAATGCGCCCCAGGCTGATTTGTAAAAGGGCCGCCCCGCCACGGCGGCGGTGGGCAGTGCGATCAGGGCTGATAACCAGTGGAAGAAGACACGGGTCTGGTCCCCCATGTCGCTTCCGGCCCAGTTGGAAATGGACAGCAGCATGATATTCATCATGGCGAACCCGGCAATGGCCATACAGATCAGCAGCCAGCGGCCTTCTTTATCTCCGGCGGCGGCAGTAGGGCTGTCCTTGAACATATAGCCTTTAAAACCAAGGCTTTTAATGGTGTCAATGACCTGATCATTGGCCGCATCCCGGTTGATGTCTTTTGCCGCCCATTCCACGGCCAGCCGTCCTGTGGTCAGGTTAAGGCGGGCATTCTTTATGGTGGGGATTTCCTGCAACGCCCCTTCGATTTCCCGGATGCAGGACGGGCAATGCAGCCCTTCCACGAGAAAATGCTCCAGCGGGGCGTCTTTGCTCCCCAATGTCTGTTGTGATTTTATGGCTGTCATGATCTATCTTTTCGGCACAAAAATTTTATCTGTCAGCTGATATACGGGGCCTTCCGAACGCTTTACAATGACGTCCACATCCCACTGTCCGGGTTCGGCAAATTTTACGGCGGCGGTATATATATTATCGCCCGCATTGGTCAGAATTATTTCCTGATCATAGGCATTGGTTACCGCGCGGGTAATCAGGACGGAGACCTGCACCGGCGGCAGATCATTCTCCGGCCAGGTGATTTTCACGCCAATCCGGTCATTTTCCATGGCCGTGGGCCGATGGCTGAGGGCTATGGTCCAGCCGGATTTATGCTGATCCTCGGCAGCGGCAATCTCATTGTTGTAAAATAATCCCTTGCGGTAGGCATTGTCGGTTTCAAGTCCGCCCCATGTGCCGACCGCGACGGTGGCCATGATGGCATTGACCGTAAAGATTACCAGAAAAAAACCGACGATCCACATCATGGCTTTTTTACCGGTAAATTCTTTTGCTGGCGGAACTGAGGTCATTTCGCTGGGCCTTTAAAGGTTGTTTTATTGTCACTGACGCTGGTGCCGTCAAGGTCTTTTGCCGTGAAGATAATATCCATGCTGTGGCTGGACAGTTCCGATCGGGGAACAGATATATAGACTTTAACAGACCGTATTCGGTCCCGGTTTACCTCTATTATGGGCAGGCCGTCCGGGGTGCTTTCCTGAATACCCTCAACCTGCATTCTGTAATGTTTAAGGCCGGATACGCTGAGGGTAAATTTCCTGATCTGATGGGTTTTATTGAGTATCTTCACCGTATAGCCATTGCGGATATCGCCCGATGACAGCTGGACAAATAACGGATTTCGGTCGCGCAGGATATTCACCTCAAGATTATCACGGTGCATCAGGCCCCATAAAATCGCTCCGCCAACAATGATCATGATCATGGTATAGAGAAGACTGCGGGGGCGGACGATCTGTATCTTTTCCGGTTTACCCTCGGCGCGCCGCTCAAAGTTTGCCAGACTGTCATAGGCGATCAGGCCCTTGGGCCGGCCAACCTTTTCCATGACCTCGTCACAGGCATCGATGCAGAGTGAGCATTGGATACATTCCAGCTGCATCCCGTCGCGAATATCTATCCCCATAGGGCAGACCACAATGCATTGATGGCAGTCAATACAATCGCCGCGTCCCTGCCATGTGTCGCCTTTTTTATGGGGCGCGCGTGGCTCACCCCGGTCATGGCGATACATCACCGACAGGGTATCCTCGTCCATCATGACGCCTTGGATGCGGGGCCAGGGGCACATATAGATACAGACCTGCTCCCGGGCAAAACCGCCCAGAAGATAGGTGGTCGAGGTCAGGATCATAATCCAGAAATAAGTGGTCAACGGCGCATCAAAGGCCAGCAATTGATGCATCAAAGTGGGTGCATCATTCATATAGAAGACCCACGCCCCGCCGGTAAGAATCGAAATCAACAGCCATGTCGCATGCTTGGCTGTCCGCTTGGCAATTTTGGATAGGCTCAAGGGGGCTTTGTCCAGCTTGAGCCGGGCATTTCTGTCACCTTCGAAAAAGCGTTCCACCACCAGAAACAGGTCAATCCATACCGTTTGCGGACAGGTATATCCACACCAGATACGGCCCAATGTGCTGGTCACCAGAAACAATCCTATAGCGGCCAATATGAGCAGGCCGGTGATGTAATAGACCTCCTGTGGCCAGATTTCGATGGCGAAAAAATAAAACCGGCTGTTGGCTATATCCACCAGAATGGCCTGATCGGGGATGCCCGGTGCCCGTTCCCACCTGATCCAGGGGGAAAAATAGTAAATACCGAGGGTGACAATCATCACCCACCATTTAATGGTCCGGAATGTGCCGCTCGCCCGTTTGGGATGAATTTTTTTCTGGGCCGCATACAGAGAACGGTTTTCGGCCTTGTTGACGGCCTCCACCGAGGCACGTTCAACCTTCTCATGAGGAATGACAGGCGTTGTTTCTGTCTTGGAAGACCCGGTGTCAGGTCGAGAGGTCATGGCCTATTCGCCTCCGCCCAAGGTATGAACGAAGACCGCCAAACTCTTGATCGTTGCCGGATCAAGGCGGCCTGCCCAAGTGGGCATAACACCTTTACGGCTGTAGGAGATGGTGGTGATCAGAGTCTCAGGATCAGAGCCATAAAGCCAGATACCATCGGTGAGGTTCGGTGCGCCGAAATCCCGGCTGCCCTTTGCATTCTCACCGTGACAGGCCGCACAATTTTCTTGAAATAGTTCCGCTGTTCCGGTGGGTGCGGCAATTGTCTTGTCCGACAGGGAGCGTACATAGGTTGCCATATCCCTGATCTGACCCTTGTCCAGAATTTCATCGCTCAGGAAGGCTGGCATATCACTGAGGCGGGTATCGTCATGGGTGCCCCGGATGCCAACGGTGATGGTATGGTGGATTTCATCAAGCGTACCGCCCCACAGCCAGTCATCGTCATTCAGATTGGGATAGCCCTTGGCCCCGGCGGCTCCGGAACCATGACAGCCCGCGCAATTGTCACCGAAGGCAGCCTTGCCGCCTGCCATGGCAAATTCCAGAAGGTCTTGCGTATTTTCAATGGTTTTGAGGTCGGCATTCAGCAGTTTTTCAGAAAAAACCTTGCGGTCGTTCTGTGCTGCCTGTAGCTCGGCATTTACCGTATCCCGCTGGGAATAGCCCAGATAGCCCTTGGTATGTCCGCTGAGCATTGGCCAGGCAGGCATCAGAATCCAATAACCAATGGACCAGATGATTGTGGCATAAAGCACCCAAAGCCACCAGCGCGGCAACGGGGTATTTAGCTCTTTAATGCCGTCCCACTCATGGCCGGTGGTATAGGTTTTGGTGATTTCGTCATATTCGGGTTCTGTTGACATGATTATTCCTCCTCAAGCGGACGGTAGGCCGCTTTGGTGAATTTTTTCTTGTTGGTGGGCCAGAAAGCATAGGCAATAGCAATGACAAACATACTAAAGAGCAGTAAAAGCCCCCAGCTTTCGGCAAAATTGGCAACGTCTTGATGGGTCATTCTTCCGGCTCCTAGCGGTTGTTTTCTTTTTCGTTATAGAGGGAGAAATCAACCAGCGTGCCCAGCATTTGCAGATAAGCCACCAGGGCATCCAGTTCGCTTATCTTTTGGGGGTTACCGTCAAAATCACGTACCTTGGCCGTAGGATAACGTTCCTGAAAGGCATCATAGTCGTCGGAATCTTCGTCCAGTTGAGCCATCAGGTCCGCTTTGGCAAATTTGATCTGCTCATCCGTGTAAGGCACCCCAACCATCTGATTTGCTTTAAGGTCAGATGAGATAAGATCGAATTTCAGATCGTTTTTGGCCAAAAATGGATAGCCGGGCATAACCGATTCCGGCACCACGGCGCGCGGGTCATGCATATGCTCCCGGTGCCATTCGTCGGAATATTTATTGCCAACACGGGCAAGATCAGGACCTGTCCGTTTTGACCCCCATTGGAAAGGATGGTCATACATGCTTTCCGCCGCCAGTGAATAATGGCCGTAGCGTTCCACCTCATCACGGGTGGACCGGATCATTTGGGAATGACAGAGATAACAGCCCTCCCGCACATAGACATTGCGGCCTGCAAGTTCCAGCGGGGTATAGGGGCGCATGCCCTTGACCTTTTCTATGGTATTTTCCAGATAGAATAACGGGGCGATTTCCACCAACCCGCCAATGGCCACCACAATCAGGATGCCGACCAGAAGCGTGAGGGGATTTTTCTCAAAGATTTCATGTTTGAAAGACATTTTTTATATCCCTTCTTATTCTGCTGGAACAGCTTGGGCCAGAGGGACAGCATCCCCGTCGCCGCGCACTGTTCTCCACAGGTTATAGACCATAATCAGAGCGCCGATGAGGAATAACCCGCCGCCGGTTGCCCGAATGAAGTAATAGGGATGCATGGCTTCCACCGTTTCCACGAAGGAATATTCCAGAAAGCCCAGACTGTCATAAGCCCGCCACATCAAGCCCTGCATGACGCCGGATACCCACATGGATGTGATGTAAAGAACAATGCCGACGGTTGAAATCCAGAAATGCATATTCACCAGCTTCAGGGAATAGAGGGCTTTGCGCTTCCACAGCCATGGGTACATGCAGTATAATGCGCCAAAGCTCACATAAGCCACCCAGCCAAGGGCGCCGGAATGTACATGGCCAATGGTCCAGTCCGTATAATGGCTCAGCCCGTTTACTGCCTTGATGGCCATTAATGGGCCTTCAAAAGTGCTCATGCCATAAAAGGCAAGGGATACAACCATCATTTTCAGAACCGGGTCGGTTCGTAATTTATCCCATGCGCCGGATAAGGTCATCAGTCCGTTGACCATACCACCCCAGGACGGCATCCATAAAATGACGGAGAATGTCATACCCAAAGTCTGTGTCCAGTCGGGCAACGCCGTATAATGAAGATGATGGGGTCCGGCCCATATATAAAGAAAGATCAGCGACCAGAAATGGACAATGGATAGCCGGTAGGAATAGACCGGACGTTCCGCCCGTTTGGGGACAAAATAATACATGATTCCCAGAAAGCCGGCGGTCAGGAAAAAGCCAACCGCATTATGGCCATACCACCATTGGGTCAGGGCGTCCTGAACCCCGGAAAACAGGGAATAACTCTTTGGCTCAACAAAGGAAATCGGCATCGCTAAATTATTGACCACATGCAACATGGCAACGGTTACGATAAAGGCCAGATAGAACCAGTTGGCCACATAAATATGGGATTCCCGCCTTTTCCATAGCGTCCCGAGATAAACCAGAAGGTAGGTGACCCAGACGATGGTTAGCCAGATGTCAACATACCATTCCGGCTCGGCATATTCCTTGCTTTGGGTGATGCCCAGAATATAACCGGTCGCGGCCAGTACGATGAACAGCTGATAGCCCCAGAAAACAAACCATGGCGCGATTTCGCCGGCAAGGCGCGTTCGGCCCGTGCGCTGAACCACGTAAAAGGAGGTTGAAATCAGAACATTACCGCCAAAGGCGAATATCACCGCCGAGGTATGCAAGGGCCGCAGACGTCCGAAATTGGTCCAGGCAGTATCAAAATTCAATGAGGGAAAAACCAGTTGCCAGGCAATGATGTCACCAACCAGAAAGCCCGCAATCCCCCAGAAGGCGGCGGCAATCACCCCGGCCTTGACCACACTGTCATTATAAAAGACTCCGGCGGGTGAGGCCTCGGCCTCTATGCGGCCATTCTTGCCAAAGCCCATATTCAATATCGCAACAATGCCGAGGGTAAAGGCAAGAATCATGATGTAACCATGAAATGCAAAAGGGGCCGAGGTGGTTTTGGCAACAATGATAATTGCCATTAATACACCAAGACCCAGAAATACAGACGTTAGTCCTTTCGCCAGACCACTGACGGTTGGTGGGGAGCTTAGGTTTGTCATTTTTTTTAACCTGAATTTTAAATATTAAATATTTTTTTAACGATTATTTATTCTGCCGGCCCATATTTATTTGATATGTTAAGCATGGGTGTTAGTCTATCTTTATCCTAAAAACATTGATTTAGGTCAACAAAAAATAACATAAAAGCCATGTAAAATTTGCATCCCTGCCATGCGCCGATATAATAACTTCCACATAAGGGAATGGCACAATTACTCTGGTAACGATACCGACTATATATTTAATGGGAATAATATAAAAGTGACAAATGAAACAATTAATAAAATTTGTAAACTAATCATTTTGTCAGGCGGGATTCTTGCGATTGCGGCCTGTGGTAACGAGTCTGGGGATGCGCCTGATTCTGCGCCTGATTCTGCGGCTATCCATGACCGGGTTCTGACCCTCGACAGTCATGTGGACATATCACCTGATTATACTTTTCTGCCGGAATTTGATCCGGGAAAAATGACAAAGATGAAAGTTGATCTGCCCAAGATGCGGGCGGGTGGTCTGGACGGTGCTTTTTTTATTGTCTATGTGGGGCAGACGGCGCGAACAGAAGAAAATTATGCGGCGGCGAAACAGGCTGCTTTGCGTAAATTTACCGCTATTCATCGCATGACTGATGAACTCTATCCCGATCAAATCGGATTGGCCTATGGGCCGGACGATGTGAGGCGTATATATAAAGACGGGCGCAAGGTCGCAATTATCGGCATTGAAAATGGCTATGTGATTGGTAAGGATATTTCTCTGGTCGAGGATTATTATAACCGGGGCGCGCGCTATATGACGCTGGCTCATAATGGCCATAATGATATTTGTGACAGCGCCCAGCCGAAAAAAGAGCTGGGGGACGGTCCGGCTGAACATGGTGGGGTCAGTGGTTTTGGCCGACAGGTTATCGGCGAGATGAACCGGGTCGGCATGATGGTAGATATTTCCCATGTCTCTGTGGATTGCATGACGCAAGCGGTGAATATGTCACAGGCCCCGGTCATTGCCTCCCATTCCGGGGTTCGGGCGTTGGCGGATCACCCGCGCAACCTGACGGATGAGCAGTTGAAGCTGCTGGCTCAAAAAGGTGGTGTGATACAGTTGGTGGCCTATACGGGTTATGTGAAAGTTGACCCGGCGCGCAGTGCGGCCTTTGAAACGCTTATGGCGGATATTGCCGATCGTCACGGATTGCCAAAAGGTGATTTTGAAAATATTGCAAAGACACCGGAATGGACACAGGGAATGGCGGATATTAATGTGCAGTTTCCGCTGGCAAATGTGAGAAATTTTATTGATCAGGTTGATTATGCGGTGAAAGTGGCCGGGATAGATCATGTGGGCATCAGTTCGGATTTTGATGGCGGCGGCGGGATAATTGGCTGGAATGATGCTTCGGAAAGTTTGAATATCACTCGTGAGCTGGTGACCCGGGGATATTCGGAACAGGATATTGCCAAAATCTGGGGTGGGAATCTGTTGCGGGTCTGGGCCGAGGCTGACCGGGTGGCCACCCAATTACAGGCTGAATGAGTTTTGGAAAATTAGTATAAATTTTTATGTAATTGTTTACGGCTCTTTTAGAAATTAGTCGTATAGTCCTTCACATGGAGTAGTAGAATATTATTCTGTGACAATAGCAAACTGCCGGTAACGGTGGGACGCAAAGCCTCTGGTCCTTGGAATAGCCATTCAAGGATAGCAGGGTTACCGCAAGGAGATATTACAATGGCACATTCAGACGATGTAAAAAGCGCATCCCAGGCATCCAATAATTTTGAATATAAGAAGGAGCTGGCCTTTCAGCTGGTAAAACGGTTTGGTATGACCGCCGCGCGCCAGACCTGTATTCAGAATAAATGGGATGAAGTCCTCAAAGCCGTGGATTCAGTCCGCGTGCATTAGGCTGTAATCAACAAGACTCTTTTGTGAATTTTTATTATTCGCAACCGTAACCATGTTATATGCTCAAGGCGCATAATGTGGTTGCGGTTGCGTTTTTTTGCTTGTTATTCCTGCCCTGAAGATTCCACTTATATTTGAACAAAATTCTGCCATTTATATAAGATATAATGTGAGTCATTGAAGAAAATTCCGTGAAAATTGTTAAACTCAACGAAAATATATAAAAATTTTTGTGTTTGGAACGGTGTTTTTTTTTGCAACTTGTCAGTAACATAGAATGACTAACTACCTATAAAATATATATTTTTTATGGTTAATATGGGGTTGCCCCAAGGGGGCTGAATAGTTGCGTTTTGATGAAAAATAAGTTTTTTTCATTTTGGTTGTAAGCAGGTCTTGTAAAGCACACAGCAATTGGGATAGTGTTCAGGCAATCTAGTTATCCAGATTCTGTTTTTGGATTAGGATTAGGACGAATAGGGAGTCTGAACGCATAAATGTAGCAATAATAACCTCTGGATAACAGGGAATGCATTTAGGCCTAAGACGAATTATAAAGTATTAATGTATGCAAGGGGAAGAGCCTGATGATGAATATGAGTTCGAATATGAAGAAGTTTTTCTTTGTATCTGTTCCCTTTATTTATCGTGGCATGCATAAAATACACTATCGTTCATTATACGCCATCCTGGATGGTATAAAATTTAACAACTCAAAAAAAGCTGTAGGAAGAAGAATGAATAAGCATCGAGTTAGAACTGTGGTTCTTTCCGCCGTTGCGGCCACATCCCTGCTATTGGGCGCGGCCAGCGCGGGTGCAACTGATTTAAAAGAAGTTCTGGAAGTCGGAATAAAAGTAAATCAGGTTGCGCAACAATCACAAAAGAAAATTGATAAGATCGTTGATCAGACCGATAAAATTATTGGCGATTACAAGGGTGTTTTGAGAACTATTGAAGGGTTGCGGGTATATAACGCACAGCTTCAACGTCAGATCGATCTGCAAGTTGTCGAAATGGGTAAGCTGACCAAATCCATTAAGGGTGTGACTTACGTTAAGCGTCAAATCACACCTCTGATGATGAATATGGTGAAAACTCTTGCTGAATTCATTGATAACGATCTGCCCATCAAGCGGGAAGAACGTAAAGCGGGTATCGAGCGCCTGAATGAATTGATGCTCAACCCGAATGTGGATGCCTCTGAAAAATTCCGGAGCGTATTTGAGCTGTATCAGATTGAAAGTGAATATGGTCGTGCGGTTCAGGCCTATACGGATAAAGTGATCATTGGCGGTAATGAGCTGGAAGTTGATATGCTTCATATTGGTCGTATCGCATTGGTTTATCAAACCCGTGACGGCGAACAGTCCGGCATGTGGGATCAGGCCTCTCAGGCTTGGGTTCCCCTTGACGAGTCTTATCGTAAACCCATTAAACTGGCGTTGGCCGTGGCACAGAAAAAAGCCGCTGCTGATACCCTTCTGAGGCTACCTATACCTGCACCGATCCCCGGTAAAATGGAGACAGCAAAATGAGAAAATTAGTTAATGTTATAATTGCTGTTGCCGTAATGGGTTTTGGATCCGGAACAGTATTCGCCCAGTCAGCACCAGAGGCCAAGAGCCTTGATGCGTTGCTGGAACAGGTTAAGCAGGGGGCTTATCGGGAAAGTCAGGAAAACAAGCGTCGTGAACGCGAGTTTTTGCAACAGAAATCCAAACAGAAAGCTCTGTTGGCTTCGGCGCGTAATACGCAAAAGCAGGAAGAACGTCGCTCTGATCGTCTTGAGGCAGAATTTAAAGCCAATGATGAAAAGATTGCCAAGCTGGCAGAAGACCTTTCCCATGAATTGGGGGCCTTGAAGGAACTCTTTGGTGTTCTGCAACAGGTATCCGGTGATACCAAGGCTGTATTCCATGATTCCATTATCTCTGCCCAGTTCCCGGGTCGGGAGGTTTATCTGGATGAGTTGATTGCCAAGGCGTCCAGTTCCGAGCTTCCAACAATCGAAGAGATTGCCCGTCTGTGGTATGAAGTTCAACGGGAAATGACGGAATCCGGCAAGGTTGTGAAATTCATGACCGATGTTCAATATCCTAATGGGGAGATTACCCAGCGGGAAGTTGTCCGTGTTGGTACGTTCAATCTGATCTCCGATGGGAAATATCTGGAATGGCGTACGAAATATCAAAATATTTCTGAGTTGCCGCGTCAGCCAAAACCCCGTTTCCTGGAAACGGCTGCTGGTCTGCAAAATGCCACATCCGGTTATGAGGCCTTTGCCCTCGACGTATCCAGAGGGGCTATTCTTGGTCTGTTGATTCAGGATCCAAGCCTCCTTGAGCGTATCGATCAGGGTGGTATCATTGGTTATATCATCATTTACGGTCTTGGCCCACTCAGCCTGTTGCTGATCCTGGCGTCCGGTGCGAAACTCTTCGTCACCCGTGCCAAAGTGAAAGCACAGATCCGCAGTGATGTAGCCAGCGACAATAACCCATTGGGTCGCGTTCTCATGGTCTATGACAACAACAGGGATGTTGATGTTGAAACCCTAGAGCTGAAACTTGATGAGGCTATTCTGAAAGAAACACCATCTCTGGAACGTTTCCTGACCATGATCAAGGTGATCGCCGCTATTGCGCCGCTCATGGGTCTGCTCGGAACCGTTACCGGTATGATCAACACCTTCCAGTCCATGACATTGTTCGGGACAGGGGATCCGAAGTTGATGGCCGGTGGTATTTCACAGGCGCTTGTAACGACGGTTCTGGGTATTGTTGTTGCCCTGCCGACTTTGTTCCTGCACTCCATTGTTGCGGGCTTCAGCAAAGACATCGTCCATACGCTTGAAGAACAGTCAGCCGGTATCATCGCTGTTCATGCAGAGCAGGGTCACAAAGGAGCCTGATCATGTATTATGAGCTGATAAATATGTTGGAAAATGTCCGTGATTTCATGGAAAAGGGGGGCCCTGTCCTCACGGCAATTTTCTTCATAATCTTTCTGCTCTGGGCTTTGGTGTTTGAACGGGTGATTTATTTCAAAACCGGACACCGTAAACAAGTGAATGAAGTTATGGCTACCTGGGAGGCGCGCGCAGAGCGCACCTCCTGGTACGCCCAACAAATTCGCGGAGCCATGATCAGTCAGGTGACGATGGACCTGAGAAGCAATTTATCTTTGATAAAAACATTAGTGGCCATTGCGCCGCTGATGGGGCTTCTTGGAACCGTGTGGGGTATGATTGAGGTTTTCGATGTGATGGCAATCTTGGGCAGTAGCAACGTAAAGGCCATGGCGGCCGGCGTTTCTAGGGCCACGATCCCGACAATGGCGGGAATGGTAGGCGCACTATCCGGTGTGTTTGCTGCTTCCTACCTTGAAGGTCGGATGAACAAGGAAGCTGAATTGCTTGAAGACCACTTAACAAAAGATCATTGAGAGAATAAATATGCGTAGACACGCCTCAAAAGAGAATGATGATGCAGAAATTGATATGACACCGATGCTTGACATCGTGTTTATCATGCTCATTTTCTTCATCGTTACATCCTCCTTCCTGAAGGAAGCGGGGATTGAAATTAACCGCCCTGATGCCTCCACCTCGGTGAAGGCGGACAAGGCAAATATCATGATAGCCGTAACTGAGAAAAACGAAGTCTGGATGGAAAAACGCCGGGTTGATATTCGGGCTGTTCGGGCCAATGTGGAACGTCTTCGGGCGGAAAACCCCGAAGGTTCCGTGGTTATTCAGGCCGATGTTGATTCTAAATCGGGTGTCGTAATGGAAGTTGTCGATGCGGTTCGCAAGGCAAATGTTACTGACTATATCGTAGCGACCAAAGAACAATGATAGTACGTTACGCACTTTCAGTTATATTCGCCGTTCTGATCACTTTTTCCCTGTTCTGGGGTATGCAATATCTTATTGCGACCGGGAACAATCCACTGGAGGGTAAAATTGAGGGCCGCAGGGTCGAGATTGGCGAAGTACGGCAAGCTCAGGATGTTGAGCAGACGATCCGTAAACCCGATAAGCCCGAGGACGCTGACACGCCCCCGGACACACCTGACCTGGACATGGATACCAATGTGGATAATGTCAGTACAGGTATCGAAATTGGTATGGCTCCTGTTTCGGCAGTGGTCAGCGTTGGCGGCACAGGTGGTTTTGCTGCCAGTGACGGCGACTATCTGCCCATTGTCAAGGTGGCGCCCATCTATCCGCGCCGTGCGCAGGAACGTGGCCTTTCCGGCTATGTGATTGTGGAATTTACCGTGACAAAGGCGGGGACTGTTGTTGACGCCAAGGTTATCGAGAGCACCAACTCTGTATTTAATCGTGCCGCCATTAAAGCTGCGCTGAAATTTAAATACAAACCAAAGGTGGTTGATGGTCAACCTATTGATGTGGCAGGTGTCTTGCATAAGATTACCTTCGAGATGGAAGATAAATAGAGGAGCTTAAGCTATGTATAAATTTAAGAAAATTGCCAAGTCCCTCGTTTCCGT
>JAADFR010000108.1 GCA_013152755.1 Alphaproteobacteria bacterium | reverse complement strand
TGGTAAAGGTAAAGCCAAAATAGGGAAACATACCGATCAGATTAGCAAACAGAATGAACATAAACAGGGCAAAGATGAAGGGGAAATATTTCCGCGCGTCCCGTCCCGCCGCATCATGGAGCATATTGGCGATAAATTCGTAACAGAGTTCCACCGAAAGCTGCCACCGTCCGGGCACCAGCGCCGCTTTACGCATACCAGCAATCATAAAGAACATCACCGCCAGAACGGTCAGGGCCATGAAAAAGGCTGAATTTGTAAAGGAAATATCATATTCGCCGATATTCAGCGGTATGAGCGTTTTGATTTCAAATTGCGCGAGCGGACCAGCCACTATGTTATCCTTCGTCTATTTTAGCCTTTTCGGCTGCTTCTTCCCGTTTGCGTGCTTGCTTTTCTTCAATCTGCTTTGCCGCACGCATCACATTAAAAATCCCGGCACCAAGGCCGAGAAAAATAAATATTATCGTCAACCAAGGTTTTGTTTCCAGCCATTTGTCCAGAAACCAGCCGATTATCAATCCGACAATCAACCCTGATATCAACTCAGCCACAAGACGCATAGCCATCCCGTAGGCATGAGATTCGTTGAGCGCGTCCTTACTTCTTGGTGTATTCACCTTCTGGGCTTGCTCAACCCGGGCCTTTAAACTCGTCACTGGTGGCTCTTTTTCCATAAAAGCTGATCCCTTGACCTCCGGCCCATAAAATTGCCTGCAACATAGTTTCTGCGCCATTGGCTGTCAAGCATCAAAACACGCCGCATTTATATATTTAAGCTGTAACGGAACTACTGGCCCGATCCCGCATTCTCTCGGCACTATCCAGATCAACGGAAACCAGCTGTGAAACGCCGCGTTCCGCCATTGTCACCCCGAACAAGCGGTCCATGCGTGACATGGTAACGGCGTTATGGGTAACGATCAAAAAACGGGTCGCGGTATTCTCGGCCATTTCGTCGAGCAGGTCACAAAAGCGTTCCACATTGGCGTCATCAAGGGGCGCGTCCACTTCGTCCAGTACGCAAATAGGGGCCGGGTTGGTCATAAAGACGGCAAAGATCAAGGACAAAGCAGTCAAAGCCTGCTCTCCCCCGGACAAGAGGCCCAGATTCTGCATCTTCTTACCCGGCGGGCTGGCCATGATCTCCAGCCCCGCTTCCAGCGGATCATCAGATTCGGTCAGTTCTAGGTGGGCCTCGCCGCCGCCAAACAGAGTGGTGAACAAATGCTTGAAATGCTCATTGACCTCATCAAAGGCCTTGAGGATTCGCGAACGGCCCTCCCGGTTCAGGTCGGAAATGGCCCGGCGCAGAGCAGTGATGGCCTTTTCCAGTTCCTCACGCTCGGCAATTGAGGTATCAAGCTGTTCCTGAATTTCGGTAAGTTCCACCTCAGCCCGCAAATTAACCGCCCCCAGCCGTTCCCGCTCCGCCTTCAGCCGTTCCAACCGATGAAGGGTCTGTTCCGGGTCGGGTAATTCTTGTTCCTGCTCAATATTAGCCAATTCCCTCAGCAAGTTTGGCTGACAATCAAATTCATCCCATATGCGCCGTTTCAGGTGGGATTCCTGTTCCGCATATTGTTCCAGACTGGTTTCCAGACGAACCTTTTGTTCCCGCACCTCGGATAATTTAGCCTGTACTTCACGAATTTCCCGGTCCTTGCCCGCCAGCCGGTCTTCACAATCCAGCAGGGTCCGGGCCGCCAGCCTGCGAGCATCCTCTGCCTGATCAATCATATGATTAAGCTTGCGCCGTTCCGCCACAATCTCACCGGGACGATTTTCCAGAGATTTCAATTCCGCTGTGGTTTTCTCCCGCCGCGCATGAAGGTCACTGATATGAATTTCCACGTTATCAATGCGTAGCTTCCAGGCCTGAAGTTCGGTTTCGATCTGCTCAAGCCGTTCCCGCCGGGCGGCGGTCTTTGAGATAAAGCTGTCATGGTTAAAGCGGGCCTCGGACAAGTCCTTGCGCTTGTCCTCCACATTTTGCCGGACCCGCTGTATCTCAAGGCCCAGGTCTTCCTGTTGAGGCAAGGCCGCCAGATTCTGGCTGATTTCAAGGTGACGGGCCGTCGCCTGATCTATATCTTCCACCAGATGCCCCAAACGGTCTTTCAGGGCGCTTTCTTCTGACTGATGACGGGTGGCCTGTTTCTCGGCCTCGGTCAGGCTGCGGCGGGTGCGGGCGGCTTTTTCCTCAGCCTCGCGCCATGTGGTGCGTACCTCACGGGCGGTCTGACGGGCGGCTTCCAGTTCCTCACGGGCCTGATGCAAAATATCGCGGGCGGCACCGACCTCTTCCTTGCGCAGGTCATATTCCACGTCCAGTTCAGCAAGGCGGTTTTTCTGGGACAGCTTCACAGCCGTCTGGCTGGGGGCCTCCGGTGAAATACACAGGCCATCCCACCGCCACATGCCGCCGGACTGGCTGACCAGCCGTTGTCCCGGTTTTAGCTGGCTGAGCAAAGACAAGGCTTCTGCCGCGCTGGACACCACCCCGATTTGGGCCAGCCGCCGGGTCAAGAGATCACTGCCCGTCACATAGGCAGCCATATTTTCCACGCCCACCGGCAACTCCTGATTATACTCAAAGGCCGCAAGCGCACGCCAGTGGACCTGCGCTGTCACGTCATCCGGGGCCTCAAGGTCCGCATCCAGCGCGGCCCCGAGGGCGGTTTCATAACCGGGGGTTACCGAAAGCTGTTCCATGATCGGGGTAGCATCCCCCTCATCACCATTGGACAGCAAGGCCAACAGTCCTTCCTTTTCCGCCTGAAGGCGCGCCAGCTTCCCCTGCATAGATTGCAATATATCTCGGGCATCCTGTTCCTTTTGCTGGAACAATTGACGGTTATCTTCGGCTTCCCGGGCCTTGACGGACATGATATTGATGTCATTTTCCGCGCTGGCAAGGGCATTTTCCGCATTGGACAGGGCCTGCGTAAACAAGTTATTGCTTTCAAGCCGGGACAGCCGTTCCTCAATGGTCGCGCGCTGTTCCAAAAGCATGTCAAGACGGCGGCGGGTCTCCTCCAGATTACGGGTCAGATTATCTTTCTCGGCGGTTTGACGGGCTTGCTTCTGGGTCAGTTCCTCCAACTTCCATTCCGCCTCAAGGGTGGCGGTCTGCATGCCTTGCAATATACCGGACAGCTCGTCCACATTGCCGGTTTGATTTTCCGTCTGAACGCGAAGGTCTTTCTTTTCCTCTAGCAACCGTTCCAGAATCCCCGCCGTATCGGCCACGACATCTTTTTCCCGCGCCTCATCCTGATCAATCTGTTCCAGCAGATCCCGCAGTTTTTCCTGGGTTTCCTGAAGCCGCAGTTCCTCGCCGTCAAGGCCGTCCCTGCTCACCGTAATCCGGTGCAGTTTCGCGGCAAGCTCGGCCTCATGTTGGCGCAGATTAGGTAGTTTTGCCGTCTCAATAGCCTGTTCCTTATTCAACCGGCCCAAATCCGTGGTGATGGCGGCAACCTGCAGGGAGACCTGATGCAAGGCGCTGCCCGACTGTTGCTTCTGTTCCTGAATGGCCAGCCAGTCCATATAGTTGATCAGCGCCTGAAGGGTACGGATTTCGCCGCTGATTTTTTTATAGCGCGTGGCTTGGCGGGCCTGTTTTTGCAGGCCTTTGATCTGATCATGCAGCTGTATTTCTATATCGGCCATACGTTCAAGGTTATGTTCGGCGGAACGCAATTTGCTTTCGGCCTCTTTGCGCCGGGAATGAAGGCCGCTGATCCCGGCGGCTTCCTCCAGAACCATACGCCTTTCCCGGGGCTTGGCATTGACCAGACTGCCAATGCGTCCCTGACTGACCATGGACGGGGAATGGGCCCCCGTGGCCGCATCAGCAAACAGCAATTGAATGTCCTTTGCGCGCACATCCTTGGCATTCAGGTGATAGGCCGAACCACATTCCCGTTCAATGCGCCGGGAAATTTCAAGCTGTGTCTCATCATTGAATATAGCTGGGGCAGTGTGGTCATTATTCTGAATACTGAGGGTTACCTCGGCCAGATTGCGGGAGGGCCGCGACGAGGTTCCGGCAAAGATCACATCATCCATGCCCGATCCGCGCATGCTCTTTGCGGAATTTTCCCCCATGACCCAGCGCAGGGCTTCAAGAAGATTGGATTTGCCGCAACCGTTTGGCCCGACCACCCCGGTCAGACCATTTTCGATAATCAATTCGGTCGGGTCCACAAAGGACTTGAAACCAGATAACCGAAGCCGCGTAAAATCCAATTTTTCCTCTTTCCCTTACTGTTATTCTATCGCCGCAATAGCACTTTCTATGGCGGCCATATCATTGCCTTCAAGTTTCTTGCCGTTGACAATAATGGTCGGCGTGCTGTTGACCTTATATTTAGCCACCGCATCCTCACGCACCTTGATCAGATAGCCGATGACCGCATCATTATCATAACATGCCTGCGCCTGATCACCGCTGATCCCAACCAGAACACCAATTTTCGCCACCTCTGCCTGCGCAAACCTCAGTGCCGCATCCCGCCCCTTTTCCTTCAGCAAGCGCCGAAGTTCCGGGATGTTATTCCAGACCTGCTGGCTGTTGAAATAGGCCTCAAGTGTCGGCAGGAATTTCGCCTCGGACACACATCGGGTCTGACTGGCGGCAAAAACATCAAAAGGATTGTCAAAAATAAAATTACGGTAGACCAATTTTGCCTTGCCGGTATCAAGATATTTCTTCTTTAACAGCGGATAGATATCCTCATGAAAATGTGCACAATGAGGACAGGATATGGCGGCATATTCGATGATCTCGATCGGCGCATTCTTATCGCCGATAACGATGTCGTAATTGAGAAAACCGGCATCCGCTTTTTCAACGGATGGCGCGGCCGTCTCAACAGCCGCATTGGCTGTGACCTGCTCCGGCGATTGGGTCATCATGCTGACCACAAAACCACCCCCCCCGATCAGGAGAGCGGCAATCACCAGAACAAATCCTTTTTTCATTATTTACTCTCCGCCAAAATGGCTTTTTCAATGGCCTCAAACCGGTTATCATCCAGTTTTTTACCGTTTACAATTATTGTCGGTGTGCTGTTGACCTCATAGGTATCCACCGCATGCTTGTTTACATCCATCAGATATTTCAGCACCTCTGGCCGGGCCAGACATTGATAGGCCTCGGTCTCTTTCATACCAGCAATTTTGGCAATCTTGATTGCCTCGCCCTTGGCAAAGCCCAGCGCCGCATATTTTCCGTAGCGCTTCAATTCACCGAATTCCTTGTATTTTACCCATGCTGGCTGGCGCTTTAAATAAAGGCCGAGCAGGGGGAAGAATTTCTTCTCAGAAACACAGCGGTTCAAGGACGCCGCGAAAACGTCAAAGGGCTGTGAAAAAACATAGTTGCGAAAAACAAGTTTTGCCTTGCCGGTATCGATATATTTTTTCTTAAGCTGCGGCAGCGTATCTTTATGAAAAGTAGCACAATGGGGACAGGTGGTTGAGGCATATTCAATGATTTCAATGGGTGCATTCTTATCCCCCAAAACCATGTCATAATTCAAAAAACCACTTTTCTGATCGGCGGCATTGGCCCCTGTTATCACGGCAAATACGGCCATTACAGTCAGGGCAAAAAATAGTGATATTCGTTTATATAGTTGTTTGGTCATCTTTAATCCACAATATGTTGTATGAAAGTATAAAAATTAACGAAGGAGGAAATCAAGTAAAGAATCTCTATTCCGTAACTTGGCTCCCCATTCCACGGCGGGTAAATCTGTGTCGGGTCTTTGTTTTCTCTGGTTTTTTAACGAAAAGCACCTCACGGCCCAAATTATATAATGCCTTGTATAATTCCGGGTTGGTGACCCCTTCCAACTGCTGTTCCAGCTCTTTTTGCTGAGAATCAGTTAATTTCGGCATGGCGCGTTGTGTTTTTCGACGACGAATTGGCACCGGACCGTGACGATAAACCAACCTGTCCACTGCCTGATAACCGTAGTATCCATTAATCCGTTCGATGATCACAGATTCGAAATGCTGTACTTCTGGCGCCATGCTGCCTTGCAAGCGAATATATAGGCTGCCGCCGCGTTTTTCATCACGGGGAAAAGTCAGTCGTTCCGGCAGACTGCAATCCGCCAAAGCCGGGCCGACAATATCCGGCCAGCGCGAAATAATCTCCCGCTGGGAAAAGCCATAACGGCGAAAGGCCCTGTTGCTGACCCTGCTGGCAGCCTCGGCAATGGGCACCATTTTGTGTGTCTGTTTGCGCGTCATGACGTTAATATATCCATTTTGAACAGGATATACAGTAGTATGACAAAATTGTGACCCACGCCGTCAAAATCCCGGTCTTGGATTTAAGGTACAAGTCATGTATAGTCCCGTTTTTTTACCCGTAAAAGCGTCAGGACCATTATTATTTTAGCAGACCAAGACCCCGCCCTGTTGGCCGATGCCCTGCTGGACTGGTATGATGTCCATGCCCGGGATTTACCGTGGCGCATCCCTCCAAACAGTTCCGAAACGCCGGACCCTTACCGTATCTGGCTCAGCGAGATCATGCTGCAACAGACCACGGTGCCAACGGTCATCCCCTATTTTGAAAAATTCCTGAAGAAATGGCCAACCATGGAAGATTTGGCTGGTGCGGAACTGGATCAAATTCTGACAGCATGGGCGGGGCTGGGCTATTACGCCCGCGCCCGCAATCTGCATAAATGCGCCCACTATATCGTGACGGAATTGGGGGGGCAGTTTCCGAACACAGAAAAAGACCTGTTAAGCCTGCCCGGTGTTGGCCCCTATACGGCGGCGGCTATTGCGGCCATTGCCTTTGGGAAAAAGGCCGCCGTTATGGACGGCAACATTGAACGGGTCATGGCCCGTATGTTCAATATAACCACCCCCCTGCCCGACGCCAAAGCGACCCTGAAAGAATTTGCCGAACAGATGACGCCCGCGCACCGGGCCGGGGATTATGCCCAGGCAGTGATGGATTTGGGGTCTGATATATGCGGGGCAAAAATTCTGAAATGTACGAACCGTTGTCCGTGGGAGGAAAACTGTCAGGCCCATGCCCTTGGCACCGCCGACCAATTGCCGCGCCGAAAGTCAAAAACGGCCAAACCCACACGGCGGGGCTATGCCTTCTGGGCGGAATATGACGGCCACCTGTGGCTCTGCCGCCGCCCGGAACATGGCCTTTTAGGGGGGATGATGGAGGTGCCGTCATCGGACTGGCTGGAATCACCGGACTGGGACGCGGTCCCTATGCCGCAAATACCGATCATCGCCAACTGGACAGAAACGCCGGGGCTAGTACGTCATAGTTTCACCCATTTCCACCTTGAGCTAAAGATCATCCGGCTGGAACTTCTGGAGATGATTGAGTTACAGGAAGGCGATTGGTTTCCCTTCAGCCGTATCGAATATCTGGCCCTGCCGACCGTGATGAAAAAAATCATTCACCACCAGTCCCAGCCCGTTCTGGATTTATGAAAAATCATATTTTTTAAAGATTTCCTTGCTCCTTTCCACAAATTAAACCTATTATTATAACATTAATACATGAGTCCGTATTTCTGCGCATCCGCGCATGGACCATAAGTGGAGGAATAAATGATAAAAGTCCTGAAAGCGGCTCTCGCACTCACTTTTTTATTAGCAGGAGGTAATGTAATGGCACAGGATCACGGCCCACGCCGGGAAAGACCGGCACCGCCAAGTGCCACAATTTCGGCTGAATTTCCCTTTGAATCCCATTATGTGGAGGTTCTGGGCTCCAAGATGCATTATGTGGATGAGGGCGAAGGCGACCCCATTCTGTTTTTACATGGTAATCCCACATCCAGCTATCTTTGGCGGAATGTTATCCCCCACCTCAAAGGCTCTGGCCGTCTGATCGCGCCGGACCTTATCGGTATGGGAAAATCGGACAAGCCAGACATCCCCTACCGCTTTGAGGATCACGCCCGTTATCTGGATGAATTTATTAAAAAACTGGGACTAAAAAATATTACGCTGGTTATACATGACTGGGGGTCCGGGCTGGGCTTTCATTATGCGGCGCGCCATCCGGACAATGTGGTTGGCATCGCCTTTATGGAAGCCCTTGTCCCCTTCCCGGCCCAGTTTGAGCGCACCCCGACCGGCTTGTTCGCCATGCTAAGAGATCCGGTCAAGGGACCGGAAATGATCATTGAGAAGAATGCCTTTGTCGAGATGATCCTGCCCATGGCGGTGATGCGCAAATTAACCGAGGAAGAAATGACCGCTTACCGCGCCCCTTTCCTGACCAAGGAATCCCGCAAGGTGGAGCTGGTCTGGCCTCTGGAAATTCCCTATAAGGACGGTCCGGCGGATGTGACCAAGCTGATGAAAGAATATATTGCCTGGTTTGAAAGCTCAAAAATTCCAAAGCTGCTGATTTACGGTGATCCGGGCGCCATCATCTCCCCCAAGAATGTAGAGGGCATGATTGAGCGTTTTCCCAATCTGGAAACCCATTTTGTCGGCGTGGCGTCCCACTTCCTGCAAGAGGATCACCCCCATAAGGTCGGACGCGCCATATGGGACTGGCACCGCCGGGAAATCAAAGGCAAATGATAGACAGCCCATAGCCCCCATAAAAAAAGGCCCCTGCATATTGCAAGGGCCTTTTCCTGTATTTCTGTAACGCCAGTCTTAACGTTTAGAGAACTGGAAGCTCTTACGGGCCTTGGCTTTACCGTATTTCTTACGTTCAACAACGCGAGCATCGCGGGTCATAAAGCCCTGTGCCTTCAATGCCGGGCGCAGGCCGGGCTCGTAATAAGTCAATGCCTTGGAAATGCCGTGACGTACCGCACCGGCCTGACCGGACAAGCCGCCGCCTTTAACACTGCATACCACGTCGAACTGACCGACACGGGAAGTCACATCAAACGGCTGATTAACAATCATCCGCAGGGTAGGACGGGCAAAATAAGTCTGCTGATCACGGCCATTGATGGTGACCACGCCTTTACCCGGCTTGATCCAGACACGGGCAACCGCGTCTTTCCGCTTGCCTGTGGCATAGGATCGGCCCTGGGCGTCAATTTTTGGCTCAACAGGGGCGGCTTCAGCCTCAGCACCCTCAGTATTTTCAGCAACCGGTGCCGCCGCGGCGGCCTTGATCTGGGCTTCTGAAGTAATGTCTTTCAGATCTTCCAGTGTTTTCTTTTCGTCAGCCATTATGCGCGGCTCCTTGTATTCTTGATATTCATTGCCGCAACGTCAATAACCTCTGGGTTCTGCGCCGAGTGAGTATGTTCCGGTCCCACAAAAACCCGAAGGTTTTTCAACTGGACACTGCCGAGCGGACCACTTGGGATCATACGCTGAACAGCTTTGATCACAACACGTTCCGCATGATCCCCTTCAAGGATCTGACGCGGTGTGCGCTGTTTGATGCCGCCGGGATGGCCGGTATGCCAGTAATAGATCTTGTCATCCATTTTCTTGCCGGACAGTTTCACCTTCTCCGCATTGATCACGATGATATTATCACCACAATCCATGTGAGGGGTGTATGAGGGCTTGTGTTTGCCCCGCAGCCGCATTGCAATAATGGACGCCATGCGACCAAGGATAATACCCTCGGCATCAATGACAAACCACTTTTTTTCAATGTCTGCAGGCTTTGCAGAATAGGTCTTCATCTAATATTCCTTAAATTCAAAATCACTATGGACAGGACATATCACCCACGCCATAAAACGTGGGCAATATGCCAGTATTCTTTTGAATGTCAACAGGAATTATCGAATAAATTTCAAATAGTTATCGGTATGGTATTATGATACCTCTTGATAAGCTGTTTTGAATTAAGGATTTTCTTCCGATTTGGTATCTGTTTCCGGAGAAACTACATCATCAGCGACCTCAACATCACTGTCAGCCTTCATATTCTCTGTTGAAACAGCGTTCTCAGCTTCTTTTTTCTTTTTTATCTCTTCGGCTTTCAAAGCATCTGCTTCAGACTTTTTCAACATTGTACCGTCTGCTCCCACAACGATAGATTCAGGTGCCACCTGAGTGAGGGGAACCATCGTAACGGTGACAACATCTGCATATTTGTTATCAGCACCTCTGGCGGAATCAATCGCCCAGCCAATGCCCCCTCCCAGCAAAATATTTCCAAACGTAGAGCCTTGGGTTCCTGAATTTACATGCGCCGTAGAATCATGAAAACCTTCCATTGAGCATTTCACATAAATATCATGCTTTAGTTTACTAACCCTAACATTATCCGGAGTTGTTACTTTTCTAAGCTGCTGGTTTTCTCTGGTTAAAATACATTCTGCCCCTTCGGGATTGGTATGTATTGCTATGTCCTGATCTGTCCCACTCATTATGCTAGCACAACCCGATGTTAAGAAAGTTATGGCCGGCAATAAAAATATGTATTTTTTATTCACTTTTTTTTCCTCTTCAAAAACAGGGAAGTACAGCTACCAAGAAATTCTTGGTAATCAATGAAAAGAAAAGAAAGATTTTTCCACCCAAAATAAGCTAGCCCACCCAATATATTATATTAATTTACGAGCAATATGCTCATAACTTGTTACTATAGCAGGAAATAATTATTACAAAAGAACTTTAACGATTATTATACAACCCTCTGCCCAACCCATTGCAGGTAGTCCGCATTGCCCCCTGTGATGTCCCATTGGACGATGCAGGGGGTTTCATAGGAGTGGATTTCTTTAATCCGGGAAATGGCACTTTCCGCCAAGTCTTTACGGGTTTTCATAAAGATTGCCCGCTCGTAATCTTCACAGGTCTTACCGTCCCATTCATAGATGGACAGCATCGCATCAGATATATTGGCACAGGCAATGAGCTTTTCTGCAATCAACGTCCGGGACAGGCTAACCGCCTCTGCCTTATCCGGCACCGTCACATATAAAGTGCAATATTCTGTCATCAAATTCGCACCCGCCGCAGAACAAATAACGCCGCCGTCAGGGTAATAACAGCCCCGGCCTGATGCGCCGCCGCAAGCGGGATTGGCACCACATGAAGCAGGGTCATAATGCCCAGCGCAACCTGCCCCAAAATAATCAACATCATCAAATGAGCCGACAGGCGCACATTGATATGGGTATCATGGCGGAGCCTGTTCCAGACATATAACCCCAGTAATGTGATAAGATAGGCCAGCATCCGGTGGTCAAACTGTACCGTCATGATATTGTCAAAGAGGTTCATATACCACGGCGTCAGGGTAAACAGGCCGTCAGGGATGAACTGCTCCGCCATCAGGGGCCATGTATTATAGACCATACCCGCATTCAGTCCAGCCACAAGCCCGCCCAGCAGGATTTGCAAAAAAACCAACCCGATCAGAAGTATCAGCAAGCCAACAGGTCTTTTATGGGTGCCCTCGCAGCGCACCATGACAAGGCCGCTGGCCACCCAGAAAATATAGAGGTAAATCAATATGGCGAGGCCCAAATGAGCCGTCAGGCGATAATGGCTCACATCCGGCCTGTCCACAAGGCCGCTTTTCACCATCCACCAGCCAAGGACACCCTGCAAACCACCCAGAAAAAACATGAGCCATAATTTTGGCTTTAGGGCGCGGGACACTTTTCCCTTATAGAGGAAAACCACAAAGGGAATGAAAAACACCAGCCCGATCAACCGACCCAGTAACCGATGGCTATATTCCCAAAAGAAAATCGACTTGAATTCCTCTAGGCTCATGCCGTGATTGACTTTCTGATATTCGGGATACTTCTGATAGGCGCTAAATTCCTTTGCCCATTCCCCGTCGCTCAGAGGCGGGATGATACCGCTGATAGGTTTCCAATGAACCATGCTCAGGCCGGATTCCGTTAGCCGCGTAACGCCGCCCACAACCACCATGCAGAAGATCATGAAACAGACAAAAAACAACCATGTTGCAATCTGCTGATTATTTCTTTTTTCCCAATTCATTTTTTAACCTGTGTTTTCCAAGATGCCTCACGATGACCATATTTATAGTGCAAAGTCTGTCTGGTCGCAAATCCATTAATTTCAATAAAAATTACCTCAATTTATAAGTAAAAATTAATATTTATTAAGGATTGGCAAGTAACATATGACAATGACCTTATGTATATATATTTCTGAAAAATACAAAACGGCGTATTTTCACGCTGGCTTTTTCGTATGTATCATCGCTTTTTTATTGGTCATAGCCTATCCCGCAAAAAGCATGGCGATTGACCAACAGCTTTTACCGTCACAAGAAGAACCTACCTCAAATTTTCGCCTGCCCGTTGATTTTTTCAATGAACAGGCTCGAAAAACCCTATTCACGGCCAAGAGTGATATACATCTGTCCCACAAGCAAACCCTGCTGTTTTCAAGCAGAGTATATAGCATGCGGAAATATGCCTTCCTGCCGTCTTTTGTCTCCTCTCTTGAATTTCACAAGCGAAAAAGCATAACTGATTTTGGCGTTATCGGTGTCATAGACTGGCCCCTTTTCCAACAGGAAAAATGGAGCATTCATATTAACGGCAAGGTCAGTGGATCACAGCAATTCGCTGGCCCGGCCCATCAAAGAAACCGCTGGAACTTTGAACATCAAATCGGCTGGAACAGCAATTATCAAATCACGAACGATATTCAAACCTCTATCGGGGTTTATCAATATCGGATCATCAATGATTATCAATATGACAATCCCGCACAATCCTATATCAACAGCACCGGTGGCTTTGCCAGCCTACGCTACCAATTCTGATGCCTGTCCGCCGCGAATAGTAAATTTCACGTCCAAATCCCGCAACATATAAAGCGTAATAATAGCCGCTAACATGGGCCATGCGGCAAAGAACAGCAGATTTATATCAATGCTATATTGTTTCCAGGACGAGAAAGTGGAAATACCGTGGACTATCAGGATAAAGCCGTAAGTATACCGCTTCCACAATCCTGCCAGAAATGCCAGAATGATGACCATCTCTATGGCACCAAAAGCCATCATAATCGGTGTTTCAAGACCCTTGATAAACATGTAATGCTCAAAAACCTTCACCCCGTGGCCCGGATCAAGGAGTTTATCCAATGTCCAGGCAAGCATCACGATAAACACCCCAAGGCGCAGCAAAAAAAGCGCCCATTCAATTTTTCCCCGTGCAACAGTGATTGTATCATCCATATTATTTTCCCTGTTATTATCAATCCCCTGAGCCGTCATATTATCACCCACAGACGGAAAGTCCATGACAGTACCGTTCAATAATATGTGAGGTCCGGCAAGCTTTTAGTTGATTTTTACTGGAAAAGACTTATTTCAAGTCTCATGGATCAAACGCTTACCTATAGTCTGATGGGGATCACTGCCCTGCTCACTCTCTTTGCCCTATACCGGGCGCGAAAGCCGAAAGAACTGGGCAAATCATGGCATATACCGTGGAACGGGGTTTTATTTCTCGGTATGATGATCTTCCTGCTGCTTGTCCGCCATCAGCTCAGCCTGTCTGGCATTGACCTGCCTGCCCGTTAATTGACCATCTACTGGTTGGCCTATTTTCCTTGCCTTGTATCTGACATAGTCAGCAGGCAAAATACGGCAAAATCATAAAATACGAGGAAAATTATCATGCTCAGGGCCATCCTAATCTTTCTGGTTTCCACCCTTCTTGCCAGCACGGCACACGCGGGGGACACTGTCCATCATAAAATGGATATTACCCTTGATCCGGCAAGCCACCAAATAACCGCAACCGATGAAATTACTATCCCGGCTTCACTAGCCAAAGACGGTATGGAAATACAGATCAACAGTGACCTTGTTATGACCAAGGTGGCAGGAGCTGTCACTCTGACAAAAGTGTCTGACGGCAAAAATGCCAAGGACATCGGCATTGATCGGGATAATGACAAAAAAGACACCATCATCAAAGTCAGCCATTATAAAATTACCGGCATAAAACCCGGCGAGAAAACAAACTTCACCGTCAGCCTGTCCGGCAAGATCAATAATCCGGTGATCCAACTTAACGAAGAATATGCCCGGGGATTTTCACAGTCCCCCGGATTGATCGAGGAACGGGGCGTCTATCTGGCCGGGGCCACCTATTGGGTGCCAACGGTCAAAGACACCCTCATTACCTATGACATCACGGTTAAAATGCCCGCCGACTGGCGTTCGGTCAGTCAGGGCGCACGGGTCAAGCATGACACCGGGGATTTTCATATTGATGGCTGGAAAGCCGATACCCCGACCGAAGAAATTTATCTGATTGCGGCCAAATTCACCGAATATGAATTGCCCGTGGGCAATGTGAAGGCCATGGCCTTCCTGCGCACACCCGATGCGGCCATGGCCAATAAATACCTGGAAACCACGGCCCAATATATGGAAATGTACCGGGGTATTCTTGGCCCCTATCCCTATAGCAAATTCGCCCTTGTGGAGAATTTCTGGGAGACCGGCTATGGCATGCCCTCCTTCACGTTGCTGGGATCACAGATCATCCGTTTCCCCTTTATCCTCCACAGCAGCTATCCCCATGAACTGCTTCATAACTGGTGGGGCAACGGGGTATTCATTGACTTTGAAACCGGCAACTGGGCTGAGGGGCTGACTGCCTATATGGCCGATCATCTGGTGGCGGAACAGCGCGGCAAAGGGGCCGACTATCGCCGGTCTACCCTGCAACGCTATACGGATTATGTGGATGAGAAAACCGACTTTCCCCTGCGTAAATTCCTGAGCCGCCATAATGCGGTGACCGAGGCTGTGGGCTACGGCAAGACCGGTATGGTCTGGAATATGCTGCGTAACCTTGTGGGGGATGAGAATTTCAAACGTAGTTTCCAGCGGTTCTATCGCAGTCACAAATTTGAAGTGGGCACATTCGATGACATCCGCGTGGCCTTTGAAGAAACCACGGGCAAGGATTTAAAACCCTTCTTCACGCAGTGGGTTGACGGCGTTGGCGCACCGGAACTGACCCTGAGTGAGACAAAACAATCCGGGGACAAGCTCAACCTGACCCTGAAGCAGGTTCAGAAACATGCGCCCTTCACCCTTCAGGTTCCGGTCGCCATCTATACGGCAGATACAGTGGAACGGCATGTACTCCCCATGACTAAACGCACACAGGATTACAGCCTGAGTGTCAAGGGACATGTGGTCCGGGTAGAGGTTGATCCTGAATTTGACCTGTTCCGCAGGCTCCATTGGGCGGAAATCCCCCCGTCCCTTGGCAGTGCCTTTGGCGCGGACCATGTGGTGATGGTGCTACCTTCCAAAGCCTCTGACGCTTTGAAAAAACGCTATCAGATGCTCACAGATATTTGGGCCGGGGGCGGCAATATGACCGTTGTCAAAGACAGCGAATTAAAAGAGCTGCCCAAAGACGGTGCCATCTGGGTGCTGGGCCGTGACAATCTCTTTTATGGCGTGATTGAAGATGCCCTGAAAAACTATAACGCCAGCGTTAGTGCCGACAGCGTACAGTTCGGCAAGCAAAAACTTGCCCTGGCTGACAATTCAACCATCATTGCCGTGCGCAATCCGGCCAACCCGCAGAGCGTCGTCGTGGGCCTGACCGCCCATAATGATGCGGCGGTCAAGGGCTTGACCCGGAAACTGCCCCATTACGGCAAATACAGCTATCTGGCCTTTACCAATGTGGCCCCGGACAATAGTGCCAAAGGCCAATGGCCTGCGGTCGGCTCTCCGCTGGTGGCCATTCTGGATACCAAGGTCACCTCTACGGCCAAGCTGAAACCCCGCCCGGCATTGGCTCAGCTGAAACCGGTTTTTGATGGCAAGCGCATGATGTCCCACGTGACCTATCTGTCGTCCCCTGAATTGGAAGGCCGAGGTGTGGGCACCGCCGGACTTGACAAAGCCGCCGCCTATATCGCCGACAGCTTCAAGGCATCCGGCCTGACGCCTGCGGGCGCGGACGGGGGCTGGTTCCAACCCTTCGAAGTGAACGGCCCCGATGGTAAGCCGGTGAAGGTCAAGAATGTAGTCGGCATCATTCCCGGTAAAAATCCCAAGCTAAAAGGTCAATCCGTTGTCCTTTCGGCCCATTATGATCATCTTGGTCATGGTTGGCCTAATGTGCGGGATGCCTTCAAGGGACAGGTCCACCCCGGTGCAGACGATAATGCGTCCGGCATTGCCGTGATGCTGGAGCTGGCCAAATCACTGGCCAAATCCGCACCAGACCGGACCATCGTCTTTCTGGCCTCAACTGCGGAGGAAAGCGGCCTTCTGGGCGCGCGCCACTATGTGAAAGTCATGAAGGACTATCCAGTGACCAAGGCCATTGCCAATGTTAATCTGGACACGGTGGGCCGCGCGGGGGAGAAGGTCATGGTCTTTGGCGGTACGTCAGCAACCGAATGGCGCTTTATCTTTATGGGGACCACCGCCACCACCGGTATTCAGACCGACATCGTCATGCAGGCGGTCAATGCCAGCGACCATACCGCCTTTCTGGAGGCAGGCGTTCCGGCCATTCACCTGTTCGGCAGCCCAACAGCAGAATACCACAGACCCAGTGATACCGCGGACAAGGTCAAGCTGGCCAGCCTGATGAAAGTCGCGGCCCTGACCAAGGAAGTGGTGGAATATCTGGGCACGCGGCCTGAACCGCTGACCTCTACCCTGAAACCTGTTGATCCCAACGCACCCAAGGTTCTACCCCCGGCACGGCCGCGTAGTGGCCGCAAGGTCAGCACCGGGGCCATGCCTGACTTTGCCTTTTCCGGCAAGGGGGTCAAGGTATCACAGGTCGCGCCAAACAGCGCCGGAGCCAAAGCAGGCCTGACCGCAGGCGACGTCATTACGTCATTTGGCGGTGAGACTGTCACCAACCTGCGCGATTACACCAAGGTACTGGGTAAATATAATCCCGGTGACAAGGTTCGGGTTGTTGTCCTGCGCGATGGCAAGAAAGTCTCCTTTGACATGATCCTGAAAAAACGCTGATTTCTACACCTCAGCTTGGGGGCAGTTTCTCTGACTGCCCCCCTTTTTTATTTCTCATATTTGGAGACAGAAAATGAATGTTCTGAAAACCATACTTATCGCCCTGCTCGGCATGACCCCTTTTCTGTCGGCTCAGGCCGCTGATTTAAGGGTTATCGCCGGTAATGGAGAGGCCGGATTTAAAGACGGCAAGGATGGCCGCCTGAACAAGCCAATCCGCCTTGCGCCCTTTGGCCCCGGCAGGATTCTGGTAGCTGACATCAGCAATCATGCTATCCGTATTGTCAGCAAGGACGGCACCGTCACCACCCTCGCCGGAGGCCCAGATAAACAGGGCCATAAGGACGGCCCGGCCGAAAAAGCCATGTTCGACAGCCCCCACGGCGTTGCGGTATCAAAAGACGGTGTCATCGCCGTGGCCGGGGCTTCAAGCCATCTGATCCGCCTGATCACCCCCACCGAAGACGGTTATGAGGTCAGCACCCTAGCAGGCATCAGCGGCGAGACCGGGTTACAGGATGGCCCGGCGGCACAGGCCCTGTTCAATTCGCCCCACGGGCTGGTATGGGATAATGACGGCGGGCTTTTGATTGTGGACATCGGCAATGCCCGTATTCGCCGGATCAAGGATGGTATGGTCAGCACAGTTCTGACCGCTGACGTACCGGAAATGGTTATGCCCATTGATATTGCCCCCGGTGGAAACGGTTCTTTCCTGATCGCCGATGCGGGCAATAACAATGCGCTGCGCTGGTGGCTGGACGGCAAGATTGAGGTGGTTGCCACAGATGATGACCTGAAAGTCCCCCACGGTGTCGCCGAAGGCCCGGACGGTGCGGTTTATGTGGCGGAAATCGGCCGTCATCAAATTGCCCGGCTGTTAAATGGCCACCGGGACAGCTTTGCCGGAACCGGCACAGAAGGCAATGCGGCGGACCAGCTAAACAAACCGGCGGCGGTTCTGGTTCATGACGGGTTGTTATGGATTGCCGACCTCAATAATCACCGGATAAGTGTCGTACCGCTACCTTAACGGTCCAGGTCTATTACCTTAATACCAGAGGCTATGCCGGAGAACAGGCTTTGCAGGGCCTCCGGTGCGGCTTCTAGGCCGTGATATATTTTCTCAGTCGGGGTCAGATCGCCGTTTTTATACCAGGTCATTAGTTCGGCCTCGGCGGCCTCAAACTGTTCAAAATAATCCCAGACAAAAAAGCCTTCCATACGGGCGCGTTTATAGATCAGGTTATAATAATGGCGCGGCCCCGGCGGCGGCGTATTCTCATATTCGGTGGAAATCAAGCCGCAAATAATCGCCCGGCCTTTCAAGGCCAGATTTTTCAGGGCCGCATCCAGAATATCGCCGCCCACATTATCGAAATAAACATCAATACCATTCGGGCAAAGCTCGGCGAATTTTTCCTCCAGATTATCGGTTTTATAATTTACCGTCGCATCCACCCCGACCACATCCTTGATCCAGGCGCATTTTTCCGGACTGCCCGCGATGCCAATGACCCGGCAACCTTTGATACGGGCAATTTGCGCCACCAGGGAGCCAACACCGCCTGCGCAAGCCGAGACAACAACCGTTTCCCCCGCCTGTGGCCGGCCAATATCCAACAGTCCAAAATAGGCGGCAAAGGCCGATGCCCCAAGGGTGCCGAGATGCAGACATAATGGCTCTTGGGGATAATGGACTTTCTGCAATGTCTTGACCGGTGATCTGGATTGATCACCGTCCTGAATGGAATAATATTGCCAGCCCGTGGAACAGGCCACCACATCGCCCTCTTTAAAGTCCGGATGGCGGGAACTAATCACATGACCTACGCCGCGCCCGCGCATGATCTCGCCAATGGACAGGGGCGGATGAAAACGGCTGTCACTGCCCATAAGGTAAGCCCGCTGAGCCGGGGATGTGCCCAAGGCCTCTGTCTTGACCAGAAACTGCCCATCCGCCGGTGCGGGGATAGCCTCTTCCGTAATGTCAAACAGGTCCAGCGATACCGCCTCATGTTCTCTGATATGCCGCGCAAGACGCAGTTGCTTGTTCAATGCCATTGCTAAAACATATATCTGCTTTTTTCCGGCGCGGAATCAATGATTTCATTGCCGGTTTCAAGACCCAGCGCCCAACGGCCAATTGGCGTCATGCCGATTTCCCATTGCTGGCTCTGGTGGGCGGTCAGGGCTTCCATATCACGATGGAACCGCTGTACCGGGTTTTTATCGCTCAAACCGCTAGCCCCCATCATTTTCACAAGGCGGGTCACCGCACTTGAACATAGCTTGCCAATGAAAACACAATCCCGTTTCAGGCGCACCAGTTCATCCTTGGGAATACGTTCCCCCTTAACGCCCCGGGCATGAAGCATTTCAAAAACCCGCGTGTTGAGCAGTTTTGCCGCCGAAATCTCCGCTGACGATTCAGCAATTCGGGTTTGTACCGGAATCTGCTCCGCCACTTTTTCACCAAACATAGCCCCAATTCTGCTTTTAGTGATCTCAAGATAGGCCTCCATGGCCCCCACTGCGGTCCCTACAATGGGACCGAGCGGCACGGAAAAGAAATATTCCGGCATATAGGCCTGATAGGTATAGCTTTCATGGGCCTTAGCCCCCTCAGCTGTACCGGTGTCAAAGGTGTTAATCGGCATGGCACGATGCTCAGGGATAAAGACCTCGGTTACCTTGATATTCATCGAGCCTGTGCCTTTCAGCCCGGACACATACCAGTTATCCACATACTCAAAATCACCTTTCGGAATAGCGAACAGGGTCATTTCATATTCATCACGGGTGGCCGTCTCGGCCTGCGTGCCTACAATAGCCCATTCGGAATGAGACAAGCCGCTGGCAAAGGACCATTCACCGGATACGATGAAACCACCGTCGACCTTTTTGCTGGACACATTACGCCCCCCGGCAAAGGCCGTGGCAATCAGGACATCTGGATTGGCGAAAATTTCTTTCTGCACCTTCATCCCAAGGCGAGCGGCCATCCATGTATGGGCGCCGACAACGCATTGGATCCAGGCCGTTGACGTACATCCCCGCGCCAATTCATAGGCGATTTCCGCATGGGCACCCCAATCCATCTCGTAACCGCCAAACATTTTCGGCTGATAGTATTTCAACAGACCAAGCCGATGCAGATCCGCCATGGTTTCGTCCGGCAACCGCCGAAGTTTTTCGGTTTCCGCTGCCCGCTCCCTGAGGGTAGGAACAAGACTACGCGCCCTTTCCAAGAGCTCATCCAATGTCACCTCGGTCATCGCTATCCTCCTCACAATTAAAAGAAATTTTGGGTTGTCATATGCATCACGCATAATTTTTCTGACCTGACTTTATAAGCACAATCACCAATCGCCTATGAGGAAAGCAAGGACTGTCCACAGAATGGTCATTACGCCCGGATAGCCTAATATCACGCCCCTTTATTGCTACAATCCTCCCATCGGAGAAAAAATATGACACAAGAAAACTTCGACCCCAGGGCATTCCGCAATACATTGAGCCAGTTCGCCACCGGGGTTACTATAATTACCACTGTGGATGAGGACGGCGCACCTGTGGGCATTACCGCCAGCAGTTTTAACAGCGTTTCCATGGACCCGCCGCTGATACTTTGGTCATTGGCGAAAGACTCATACAGCCTGCCTTGTTTCCAAAAGGCGGAATATTACAATATCCATATCCTGAGCCAGACGCAGGAAGATATATCAAACCTGTTTGCCCGCCCCGGTGCCGATAAATTCGGTG